>CADCCP010000094.1 GCA_902800005.1 uncultured Ruminococcus sp.
CAGAGGACGGCGGAAACAGAAAATATATAATGGTACAACTGCCCGAACTGACTGATGAAAAAAGCGAGGCAAGAAAAGCAGGCTACAAAACTATATGCGACATAGGCGAAGAACGCATACGCAGAGCAGGACAAAAAATAAAAGATGAAAGCCCAATGACAACCACTGAACTTGATATTGGATTTAGAGTGTTCAGAGTTGACAGCTCAAATATGCAGAATGTGTACTATGCCCCTGCCGACTTCAAACAGGAACAGCTTGAACTCCTTGCCGACAACATCAAGCCCGACAGAACCCCCGAAGATTTGCTTTTTCAGGTCATGCTTGATTTGGGTATCACTCTTTCATCAAAAATTGACGAAACGCACATTGACGGCAGGAAAGTTTTTTCTGTTGCAGACGGCTATATGATAGCCTGCTTTGATAACGATATTACCGAACAGACCGTCACCGAAATTGCCAAAAAACAGCCGTTTTATGCGGTATTCCGTGACAGCGGCATGGCTTCCGACAGCGTGATGACCAACTTTGAACAGATTTTTGAAACCTATTCCCCCAACACCGAAAGGAAGATATTGTAATGGATATTAATCCGAATGTTTTTAATAATTTAGTAAATTTAGCAAAGGGCATTGATAATATTAGCACTAATTTTAATAATTTACCTCCTGTTTATCCTAAATTTCCAGACTTTGATGATTATGAAATTGTAGATTCACCAGTTAGCAAATTACCAGACCAACTTAATAGTATTATTGAAGCCAATAAACAACAAATAGATTTATTATCAAGTCAAAATAATCAATTAATTGATAATTATAATAAGTTAGACGCTTTATATAAAGTTAAAGAAATAGAATTAGAAAGTGCTAAAAAAGATGCAGAACAATCTAAATTATATAATAAGCAAATGATGAAGGTTACTGTTGTAGCGATGATAGCGGCTGTAATATCTGCAATTATTGCCATATATCAGACCTTAAATTAAAGGGGAATAAAAATGAAATTCAAATTTAAAGTACAGCCCTATCAGACAGACGCAGTTAATGCGGTCATCGAAGTTTTCAACGGTCAGCCGAAGTATGAACCGCTGAGTTATATTCGTGACTTGGGAAAGAATTATCAGCAGTCCATTGATGAAAACGGTGATATAGGCTATAAAAACGCTGTTATACAGCTTTCCGACAATCAGCTTTTGGACAATATCCGAAAATTGCAGTCACATTCAAATATCAAAATGTCCGACAAACTCATAAAAGATTTGGGAGCGTGTTCCCTTGATATCGAAATGGAAACAGGCACAGGCAAAACTTATGTTTATATCAAGACAATGTTTGAACTCAACAAAAGATACGGCTGGAGTAAATTTATTGTGGTCGTGCCGAGTATTGCCATTCGTGAGGGTGTCAAAAAATCCTTTGAAATTACAGCTGACCATTTTATGGAACACTATCACAAAAAAGCAAGATGTTTTGTTTACAACAGTGCAAATCTCAATGAACTTGACAAGTTCTCCTCAAATTCCAATATTACCGTTATGATAATCAATACACAGGCTTTTGCCACATCTCTCAAAGAGGGGGCTAACAACAAAGAGGCTCGTATCATATACAGCAAGCGTGACAATTTCCAGTCACGTCGTCCGATAGATGTCATATCTGCCAACAGACCGATAATAATCCTTGATGAACCGCAGAAAATGGGCGGTACAGTTACGCAGAATGCACTTAAAAAATTCAATCCGCTTTTTTCGCTGAACTATTCCGCAACCCATACCCGACAGCATAATTTGATATATGTGCTTGACGCACTCGATGCTTATAATAATCAGCTTGTCAAGAAAATAGAAGTGAAAGGCTTTGATATAAAAAATCTTGGCGGTACGGATAATTATTTGTTTCTGGAAAGTATTATATTATCTTCCAAAAAACCGCCCATGGCTCGTATAGAGTTTGAAGTGAAGTACAGCGACCACATCAAGCGTGAAACAAGAATACTTGGTGCAGATGATGACTTGTATTCGCTTTCAAAGAACATGGAACAGTACAGGGGTTATCGTATCAGTGAAGTTGATCCGATACGAAATACAGTCACATTCACCAACGGTGAAACGATACATACAGGCGAAGTTGTGGGAGATATATCCGAAACAGATTTCAGACGTGTGCAGATAAGGGAAACGATACGTTCACACTTTGAGAAAGAAAAAGAATTATATTCCCGTGGGATAAAAACACTGTCATTATTTTTCATTGATGAAGTGGCAAAATACCGTCAATATGACGATGACGGCAACGAAATAAACTCTCTTTACGGAGAAATATTTGAACAGGAATACACAGATATTCTGAATGAATATATCACACTTTATAATACTCCTTATGAACAGTATCTCAGTAATATTGAAACAAGCCGTACTCATGCAGGCTATTTCAGTATTGATAAAAAGGGACATAAAATTGACAGCACCTTAAAGCGTGGCAAAGATGAAAGTGATGATATATCGGCTTATGATTTGATTTTGAAAGATAAGGAAAGACTGCTTTCATTTGAAAATCCCGTAAGATTTATATTTTCACATTCGGCATTGAGAGAGGGCTGGGACAATCCGAATGTATTTCAGATATGCACGTTGAAACACGGTGGCAGTTCCGCATCACAAAAGCGTCAGGAAGTCGGCAGAGGATTACGTTTATGTGTCGATAAAAATGGTGACCGCATGGATAAAGACACTCTTGGAAATCTTGTACAGCAGGTCAATCAGCTGACAGTGATAGCTTCTGATGGATACCGTGATTTTGTAAAATCTTTGCAGGAAGGTATCCGTGAAGATTTGTATGAACGTCCCACAAAGGCAACAGCAGAATACTTTATCGGCAAGACAGTAAAAATTGGCGGTACGGATATAACCATAACCGAAAAACAAGGCAAGGACATATATCGTTATCTTATCAGAAATGATTATATAGATGACGATGATAAAATTACGGAACAATATCGTGCAGACTCGGAAAACGGTTGTTTTGCACCGTTGCCGGAAAGCTGTAAGGATATAGCAGATGGTGTTCATGCACTTATCAAGGGTATATTTGATGAAAAAGCACTTGATGACATGGTTGGAAATGCCCATGCACCGAAAATGCCCGACAATGTATTGAATGATAATTTCTGGAAAAAAGAATTTCAGACACTTTGGAATTATATCAATCATAAATATGCGTATAGAGTTGAATTTGACAGTGAGGAACTTATCAAAAAAGCTGTCGAACATATCAATGATAAGATGTATGTTGCAAGACTGCAATATACGGTAACAAGAGGAACACAAAAACAAAATTTGAGTAATGATGAACTGAAAAGCGGAGAGGGATTTTCAGCCGAAAAAAGCAGGACATTTACTCTTGAACGGGGAGAAAGCAGTTCGGTGAAATATGATCTTATCGGAAAAATTGCGGAAAGCACTAAACTGACAAGACGTTCTGCCGCAAAAATACTTTCATCTGTTAGACCTGATATATTTGCCATGTTCAGAAATAATCCGGAAGAATTCATTACAAAAGCAATTCGTTTGATTGATGAAGAAAAGGCAAGTATGATAGTAGATCATATATCCTATAATCTGACGGATGGCAAATATGACAGCAATATATTTACAGCAGAGAAAAATACGGATATTTCAAAGGCATATCGTTCCAAAAAGCACATTCAGGATTATGTTTTTACGGACGGTTATGCAAAAGACGGTAAAAGTGTAGAAAGAAAATTTGCGGAAGATATGGATATTTCAGAGGAAGTATGTGTGTATGCCAAGTTGCCGAAAGGTTTTTCTATACCGACACCCGTTGGCAATTATTCACCGGATTGGGCAGTGGCATTTTATGAGGGAACAGTAAAACACATTTATTTTATTGCCGAAACCAAAGGTACAATGGATTCTCTGAATTTGAAACCTATTGAAAAAGCTAAAATTGATTGTGCCGAAAAATTGTTTGATCAGCTTTCAGGAGCAGATGTGGTCTATGACAGAGTGGACAGCTATCAAACCTTACTGAATATGATGAAAAAATAAATAGTGTATTGAAATAAACAAGGAGATACTCTGTATGAGTATCTCCCGATTTTTTTAAATCTTGCATACATCTATCCATTCAAGGAAGTTTGAATATTTTTCCAATTCCTCTATGGTCAGTTCGATGGCACTGTTGCTGCTGCCGCAGGCGGGAAAAACGGTGTTGAATCTTTTAAGGGATATATCGAGATATACCGATACATCGTCATTGATACCAAAAGGACATACACCGCCGACAGAATGACCGACCAATTTCGTGACTTCATCCGCTTTGAGCATTTTTGCTTTTGTGCCGAATTGTGCTTTATACTTCGGATTGTCAATTTTTGTATCGCCTGCCGTGACGATAAGAACGGCTTTTCCGTTTAACATGAATGAAAGGGTTTTAGCAATGCGGCGGGGTTCACAATTCAAGGCTTTCGCCGCCAATTCCACCGTTGCACTTGAAACGTCAAATTCATGAATTCGGTCTGCCATTCCATGCTGTTCAAAAAAAGCTTTTACTTTTTCAATAGCCATAATTTTTTCCTCCGCTTATTTTGGATAAAAAATAATATTGTAAACACAGCACTTTTCAGGTGCAGTGTTGCAATAACCGTGAGGAACATCAGCACGAAATCTGAGCGACTGTCCTGTTGAAACGATTATTTCTTCTCCGTCCAATACCATAGTGATACTTCCGCTGACAATCAAAATATATTCTTCAACACCATCATTATGTTTTTCGGAAAAATGTTGGCATCCTGTATCAAACTCAATAAAAAATATTTCAATATTCCGTATCGGACTATAAGGAAATAATGTATAAGCTCTCATTGTGCCGTTTTCTTCCTCAATAACAGTTTTATCTTTTATTTCTGAAAGATAATATTCACTTTGAGGACTCTCCAGAAATGAAGATAAAGGTGTCTTCAAACCTGTTGCGATTTTCCAGAGGGTTGTTATGGTAGGTGTTGATAAACCACGTTCTATCTGACCAAGCATAGGCTTACTCACACCTGTTAAAGATGACGTTTCATCAAGCGATAAATTGCGGTTGTTTCTTATTCGCTTCAAATTTTCACCTATCGAATTTGTCAGTATTTCAGAATTCATCGGTTCATCTCCTTTGTATTATATAACATATATTTATATATTATAACATACGCATTAAAAAGTCAAGTATTTTTTCAAAAGTAAAAAAAGAAAAATGCAAGGGAACACTATAAATAAACTGTGAGAGTTGCAGGTGTGATATCGGCTATTCATTTGAGGACAACGGCACCGTTAAGGCAACAGTACACTTTGAAGATGAAGAAATCAATGGTACAACTTTTAAGATATATGAAGATAATGCCTGCATTTGTCATGTCGATGAAGTGATATATACGGCAGAGGAATTTGAAAAGCTGAGAGAAATTCCC
>CADCCP010000095.1 GCA_902800005.1 uncultured Ruminococcus sp.
GGAACCGCACCGATTTTCACGGATATGTAATCATTGGAATAATACAGTGTGCCGACATCATTTTCCGCACGGAGCAGACCGATAATTCTCAGCCTTTGCCTGTACATATCCTCACGATTTTTGCCTTTCACATAGACTGTGCACGGGATAGGACGGGGAGTTTTCTTACAGCCGTGATAAAATACACCGTCCATTCCGACAACTTCGGAAGAAATCACATCACTTTCCACGCCGCCAAGCCCTGATACACTCGATAAAATAAACGGTTCTGCCGCTGTAAGTATCACTTGTTCATTGGAATTTGGCGGCACATATATCAATTTCTGCACGTTCCATCACCTCGATCCGCTTAAAATTTCCTTTGCAAGCTGCTGTGAAAAACTTTCCATCTGCCGTCTGACTTCAACGGGACTGTTCACCTTTTCATTGAAATTCACCGTCATATTTATCACAACAGGCTTGCTGATATTGTTGTTGGTGCTTGTATTGTAATACTGTTTCTGCACCTCATAATACTTGTCGGCTGCCGCATTTGCGGTAACCGCCATCTGACTTTTCAAAGCCGCTGCATTTGCCGAAATCTGATTAACGGTATCGGCAACGCTTTTGATATAGGCATTTAAACGATTTGCGGCAATGGTTCTTTCTCCTGCCGTATCCGTTCTCTGTGCAACCGTGTTGATGTAAGCGTTTATATCATCAACTTTGGAAGTCATGCCGCTGTGAAGCCTTTCGCCAAGCGATTGTCCCAACATTTCATAATCTTCGGCATAGCTGTTTATCAGCTTGACGATTTCATCTTGTGTATTCTCCAAGATGAATTTCTTTGCCTCACCCTGCAAGGCTATGTCGTTCATCAGTTTGCCGTATGTTTCGGAAATGGTGTTTTTTTGATTTTGTAGCTGTTCCTGATTTTCAGAGGAAATTTTGCGGATATTTTCTGCCTGTTCCTGCAAGGCTTTTTTCTGTTCCTCGATCTGAACATTGAAAAGCCGTTCATTTTCTTCTTTGTCAAGAGCGGCGATTTGTTTCTGAATCTGCCGACGGTTATAATCGTCTTTTTCATAGGCAGCTTGCAGTTCCAGTGCCTGATGCTTATTTTCGTATTCCTGACGTTTATTTTCTTCGTCATGTGCATTTTTCAGTTCATCAAGTGCATCTATCTGCCCTTGAATTGCACCGACAGTTTCATCTTCCCACTTTTTCCAATTCTCTATGGATTCATCTATACGCTTTTCTTCAAGCTCCTTTTGCTGTTCATATCTGTTTTTGAGAGCCGTTACAACGGCATTCCCGAGATTATCAAGAGAAGATATTTCTTCATCTCGTAATTGCTTTTTCTTCTCATACAGCTTATCTTCAAGAGTAATTTTCTGCTCGGTAGTCAGCTTGTACTTGACAGCGATTTTTTCAAGCTGTGCAATTTCCTGTTGAGTTGACAAATAGCCCTGCTTTGCGAGCCTGTCAATACGTTCATATTCCTTTTGAACAGCGTTAGCCTGTGCAGTTTCCTCTTGTTCACGGAGTTTCTTTTTTGCGGAATACAGCTTTTCCTGAACATTCTGTCGCTGATCGGCAGTCAGTACAAATTCATCAAGGATTTTCTGATAGCCTGCGATTTCCTCTTGGATAGTCAGCTGATCCATAGCTTTCAGATGTTCAAGGTCTTTCAGATATGAATTCAGTCGTTCTTCATTCTGCTTTTTGATTTCGTCATCGGTATTTTTTGAAGAACCATTTCCCGAAGATGATTTGAAAATATCAACATCAATATCCTGAATCGCCTTGATTTTCTTTTCGTATTCCTCGATTTCCTTGTTATTGTCCTTGATTTTTTCTTCAAGTTCCAGAATTTGAATCCACGCTTTCAACGCTTCATCACTCGGTTTAAATATATAACCGCCGTTGATTCCGCCAACCCAACTCGCTTGATATTCATAGGCTTCCATCTGCTTTTTGATGTTTGCTATTACTGTTTCGGTTTCCTTGTTGCTGGCTTTGATGTTTTCAATAGACTTCTGCTGTGTGATGATATAGTCGTTCTTCTTCGCCTCAAACAGAAGTTCTATTGCCTTTTTCTGACTGTCGGCATTATCGGCAGCATCTAAAAGCTGTTTGGTATAGTCGGGATATTTGTCTATCAGATTCAGGATAGTATCAAAATCGAGGTTTTGTCCCTGATTCAGCTTATCATATACACCTCCAAGATCCGACAGTGAACTTTGCAAAGTCTTACTTTCTTTTTTATATTCTTCAAGAGCAGTTTTAAGTTTTTCTGTCTTTTCAGTGCTTTCGGTTATTTTTTTGTTCAGTTCTTCCAGAACTGCTTTGTTATCCTGTACCTTCTGAGCATGATCTTCCTGAGCCTTGCCTGAATCATCTGTCTTTTCAATGAAATCTCCCATCAGTTCTTCAAACAGTTCATTTTCATCTCTGGCAGAACCGAGAGCCTTTTCATACCTTGCTACACCGTTAGCCGCCTGTATGGTTGCATTCAAAGTATTGTAATACTCTGTTTCAAGCTGCTCGATAGATTCACTTGTTTCACCGATACTTTTATAAAGCTGTTTTTGTCCTTCGCTGTACTGTTCAAGAGATATTTTTCCACTCTCGAAAGCGGAATTAAGTTCCCGCATTTTTTCATTAAAGCCGATACTGTCTCTTTTGACCTTTATTTCTTCCAGTTTGTCGGAAATATTTTGCAAGTCGTTCATAGCCTCGTTATAGTCTTTGTAAGCAGCCGTCAAGCCCTCTTTATTACTCTCAAAAATTATACTTTCTTTCAGTTTTTTGATGTATTCATCAATATCTTTTGTCAGGTCTTTATACGCACCAGATTCGTCCTGCAAACTTTCAACGGATACTCCGAGAGTTTTTGCCAATTCCTCAGCGGTATATTTCAAAGTACGGTTTTCTTCCGATGTAAGATTCGTCTTTTCACGCAGTTCATCATACTGTTTTTTCAGGCTTTCGATGACAGATATTTCAGCTTCACTGTTTTCTTTGTTCTTGGCGGCATTGACTTCCACTTCTGCAAGTGCCTGACCGTACTGTTTTGTACTTGCTGTCAATTTGTCGGTCGATTCGGATGCCGTGCTATTCATCACAGCGATAGTCGTTATAATGCTTGCAGCCGTTGCCAAAAGGCTCAGTACTGCAACAACAGGGTGTGCCTTTATGCTGTCCAATGCACCTTTCAAACCCTCAGTAGCTGCTTTTGCGGCTATTTCGGCAAGAGTCATTCCGTTAAAACCGTGTATCAGTTTTTCGATTGCCGCACTCATAGCCATATTCGCTTTAAGCGTTGCCATAGCCGTTGCCGCTCCGACAGTGACAGGAACGACTATTTTTAAATTCTTGATAATACCCTCCAAAGCGGCAATACCATCTGTATTGACAAGTTTTACAAGATTTCGCAAAGGAGTTTCAGCACTGTCATATAGTTTCAATTTCAACTCATCAAGGGCACTTCCGAGATTTTTCATATCTCCCGAAAGGTTGTCGGACATGACACTTGCCGCATCTGAGGCAGCTCCCGATGAACTTCTCAATGCTTTTTCATATCCGCTGACCTTTGACATGCTTTCATTCAAAATCAAGTTTATACCGTTGATACTGTCCGCTGTGAATGTTGCAGAAAGTGCTGCTGCTTTTTCAGCCGTTCCCATGCCGTTTGTAGCTTTTTCGACTTCAACAAGTATATCCGTTAAATCTCTGAAATTTCCCTCTGCATCCTGTACAGCTATACTTGTTTCACCGATTTTTATTTTACCGCTGTCCATCTTGTTTGTAAGGTCACGCACGATAGCTGCCATCGCTGTACCCGCTTCACTGCCTTTTTTGCCTTGATTTGCCATAGCTTCAAGCAGTGATGTGACAGTTTCAACGTCCTGTCCGGCAGCGTTTAAATTGGCGGCACAATTTCGATATGCCTCGCCCAACTGTTCCGCTGATGTGTTGGAATTTCCCTGTGCGTATGTAAGCAAGTCCGCAAAATATGCAGATTGATCGGCAGCCATGCCGAAAGCTGACAGATAATCCGTCACCATATCGGAAGCCTTTGCCAAATCCATGCCGCTTGCCGCTGCCAAATCAAGTATACCGCCCAAAGCTGCCGTTGACTGCTGCACGTCCCAGCCTGCAAGAGCCATATATTTCAGTGCATCGGCGGCTTCTGTCGCACTAAATTTTGTCGTTGCACCGTATTTTCGAGCGGTACTTTCCAATATTGCAAGCTGTTCGGCAGTTGCACCTGAAATCGCCTGCACTTCCGACATGGAACTTGTAAAACTCTCACCGACATTGATAACTTCTTTTGCCAAGTCACCTATCTTTGACAAAAGGATATTTATACCCTGACTGATGAGATTTCCGACAGCTACGGTCACGGCAGAAAATGTTTGATTCAGATTTTCACTGTTTTCTCCGAGTTGTCCTGTCGCTCCGGCGGTATCCCTGAGAGCCTGCTGTAATTTTTCCTGTTCCTTTTTTAACTGTTCAACTTTTTCCTTTTCTTCGTCAATAACCCTGTTAAGCTGTGCGATTTTGCTTTTTTGTTCTTCATCAGCTTCGCCATTTTCTTCAACCTGTCTTTGCAGTGCTTTCAGTTCCTTTGCCGCCCTTGCAATTATCAAGTTTGAATTTTGCTGTTGCTTTTTGTTGTCAGCGATAGCCTGATTAAGCTGTTGCAAAGTTTGTTCAGACTGTTCAGCATTCTCTGTTAAGTCGCTGTTATCAAGTGTCATATGTGCAACCAACGTACCAAGATTTACTTCTTCTGCCATTCCGTCACCACCGTTCTGTTAAAAGTCATCTGCAAAGATTTCTTCATCTTTGTCTTTGTTAAGTTTGTGCATATCGTTGTATTCGTCCATCATTGCAATAAATTCATCATAGTAATATTCATTCAGCAATTCAGACTTTGACAAGCCTATACTTTGGGCAATCGCAAGCCATCTTTGTAACCAGTATTCGCTGTTTTCGGTGCAGTCAGTTCCTTGAACCTCTGCACGTTCATAAAAAAATCCGTCATATCATTCAATTTCCAGAATTCTATGACGATCTCTATCAAGTCATTCAGTGACAATGCGTTTTTGCAATCCGCATCAAGCAAACGTTCTTCGGGTATGCATAAAAGTTCCGAAAGAAGTTTACAAAACTCTCTCGGAACGGTTTTCAAAAGCTGAATGATGATTTTTTCGATAATATCGAAATTGCCCGTCTGAAACTGTTTCAGAATTTCAGACAGACCACCCATTTCGGGCAAAACCAACTTTATCAATACAGACGGCAAATTTTCAAGAGTATCAAGTGCATTTATATACCTTGCAACAGGAAGTTTCACGATTTTTATGCCGTGAAGTTCCTTTGTTTTCGGCAAAGTCATTTTTATGCTTTTGTTTTTCATAACGTACCTCACAAATCAAGGTGTAGAGTTGGTTGTTGTATTGAAAGTTGTC
>CADCCP010000096.1 GCA_902800005.1 uncultured Ruminococcus sp.
GAATGTGTAGATGAAAGTAAATTTGCCGTTACGGGTGCTCCAGATGGAAGTACAACGACTTTGATTTACTTCTCCGAGCAAGGCTTACAGCTCCCGAAAGCACCTACAGAAGCAGGAAATTACACCGTAAAGGCAGTTGTTACCAATGACAACTACAATGACGGTGAGGCTACAGCAACATTCACTATCATAAGCAATCAGTCGGGCGATTATTACTTCTTAAAGACGGCTAATAATACCATGCTGATTACAGGCTATGCAGGCGATTCCGCAGAAGCTGTCATTCCCGAAACAATCAACGGCTTGCCCGTAAAAGGTATTTATTACTATGCGTTTGAGGATTCCGACATTACGTCCATCACCATTCCCGAAAGCGTTGACATGATTTATTCATACGCATTCAAGAATGCCAAAAAACTGACAGATGTTTATTACAAGGGCAGCAAGACCGATTGGAACAAAGAAGTTACTATCTCCAACGGTAATAATTTGCTGAAAAATGCGACCATTCATTATGCACTTCCCGAAAATATTTATCTTGACAAAACCACGCTTGAAACGACTGTTAATAAATCAATAAGACTTCTTGTTTCGGTAAGTCCCGTAGGCACTCCTGCCGACTTCACATGGACAAGCAGTGATGAAACGGTTGCGACAGTTGACGAAAACGGCAATGTAACGACACTCGATTTCGGCACAGCAACAATTACGGCTACCGCTGACAACGGTAAAACGGCTGTTTGTGAAGTTACAGTAGGTCACAACGGTTCAAACGGTATTTTTGAATACACCGTTTCAGACGAAAAAGAAGTAACCATTACAAAATATATCGGCACTTCCAATACAGTTGAAATCTCTGACAAGACAGACAATATGCCTATTATTGCTGTTGCTGACAGCACATTCACAGATACACCTGTAAAGACAATCAATTATTCAGGCTCAAAGACTATGTGGGAAGAACTGTTCACGGGCGAATTGGCAGAAGATGTTAAAGTTAATTATGCACTTCCGACAAGCATTTCCCTTAACGCTGCAGCCGAAGTGACAAAGGCGGATACAATTACACTTACCCCGACAGTTACCCCGAAAGATACTGAAACTTCGTTCACATGGACAAGTGCAGATGAAACGATTGCAACAGTTGATGAAAACGGTGTTGTAACGGGTATTGCATACGGCACAGCAACTGTCACAGCAACAGCCGATAACGGTCAGACGGCAACTTGTGCAGTGACCGTCACAAATAAAGGCGTTAAAGATGGCTTTGAATATGAGATTGTTGATGATAAAATCACTATAACAAAATACAATGGTTCAGTCGAAGAAGTCACCATTCCCGAAACAATCAATAACATTCCCGTTACGGCTATCGGTGCAGAGGCGTTCAAAGACAATGAAACAATGACAGATGTTATCATTCTTTTGAATGTCGAAACAATCGGTGATGACGCATTTGCAGGCTGTGACGAAAACCTGAATATTCACGGTTACAGAAGAACCGATTCCGAAAGATACGCACAGGAAAACAATGTTAATTTTGTAGCGATTCCGTATCCGCTGAAGAATGCCAGCACAATTTCTTCCAAGCATACAAATGTAAACGAAAAAGTCACACTGACAGGTGTAGGCGTTGAGGGAACACTTGAATATACCTATGCCGTATATTACAAGCTGACAGACGAAGAAAAATGGACAGTAAAACAGAATTACAATGCCAATAATGTAGTTGAACTTTCACTTGCAAAAGAGGGAACTTACAATGTCTGCATAAAAGTCAAAGACACAGACGGCAAAGTTGCCAAAAAATACTTTGTTCTGTATGTGACACAGCCTCTTGCAAATACAAGTTCAATATCAGCCGACACAATTATACTCGGCGAATCGTTTACAGTTGATATGTCTGCAAAAGACGGTTCTGATACCTATAAATATGCTGTTTATTCAAAGAAAGCTGAACAGACATCATGGACACAGGTGCAGGGCTATTCTGATTCCGAATCAATCACTGTTACTCCCGAAGAAGCAGGATTGTATAATGTCTGCGTAAAGGCAAAGGACAGTTTCGGAACGATAAGCAAGAAATACTTTATTGTCAATGTGAAGAATGTCGCTCCTCAGAATATCTCGACAATTTCTGCTCAGGAAATCAATGTAAGTGAGTCGCTGACTATCCATTGTGATGCAGAACTCGGTGCAGGTTCATTCAGATATGCTGTTTATACGAAGAATGTGCAGGATGCTCAGTGGGTGGAAATACAGAAATTTGATGACAATTCAGAATTGTCCCTGAACTTTGAAAAGCCCGGTCTGTATCAGATTTGTGTCAAGGCAAAGGACGCTGATAACACAATCGCCAAAAAATACTTTACCGTTACGGTAACAAAAGATACTCTTGTCAATAACTCCACCATTTCGGCAGATGAAATCATGCTTGGTGAAAGCATAGAAGTCAATGCTGTATCGGAGGGCGGATTCGGTACTCATACATACGCATTCTACTATAAGCCTGCTGAAAGTTCAAAGTGGACTACCGTACAGAAATTCACCGACAATGCACAGGTTGCCGTCACTCCGAAAAAAGCCGGAAGATATGACATCTGTGCGAAAGTGAAAGACGAAACAGGAGAGATTGTCAAGAAATATTTTACCGCAACTGTCAAAAATAACCAACTTGTGAACACTTCTGCTGTCAGTGCAGTGGAACTCAAACTCAGTGATGTTTTCAAAATCACGGCAAGTGCAGAGGGCGGCTCGGGTGTTTATGAATATGCAGTTTACATGAAATCGACTGATAAATCCTCCTGGAAAACTGTTCAGAGTTTCAGTGAGCAGTCCGATATTACCGTGAAATTTGAAAAAGACGGTGCTTATGATATTTGTATTAAAGTCATGGATGATGAAGGAACAGTTGCCAAAAAATACCTCACCGTGATAGTGAAATAAACATTTGCAAAGTTTCGGCAGTATTGATAATATTAACCTGCAAAAGAAAACCCGGCTGAATAATGATTTGAACCGTAAATGGCAGACATATTATATTTAGCTTGCAACAGGTTCTGAACACTTTTAAAAAACGGCAGAGGAAATATTTATATTCCCTCTGCCTTTTTTGCGTAAAACAGAATAATTCATAACCAAAAAACAGCGTCAGCTTGTCTGACGGCTGTTTTTTGCTGTATCAGGGAGAATTTCAAATGTGAATATTTATCAGTTTTGTTATGAATTTTAATTTCATATACCAATAAACGAAAATCTTTTTATGACCGAAAAGTGCAGAAGTCCGCCTTCAATCATTTTGAATTTCGATAAAAACAAAATGATTGGAGAGCGTAAAAATGGAAAATACACCCAAAAATATTTTTATTCTGGAAGATGGCAAATATAAGGAAATTACAAACACAGAACATTCCAGAAGAAGGAAAAACGAAAATGCTTATAAAAAGAGGAAGTTTATTCGTATTGGTAACTGTCTGATGGAAGTTACCTATGAAAATTACAAAAAGTACTACAAAAGCAAAGAACGTGAAGAATATGTAGAACAGCGTGACAAAGATCATGGTGTGATACTTGTACCGGAAATCCCCGAATTCTGCAAACTGAAGATTGATGTAAATGCCTTGAATGAGGAAGAACAAAGAGAAATTCAGAGGTATATCAGGAAAGTTTTTGAAGTTCTTTTATACTTCGATAAAAAAGATCAGGAAATCATCAGGGCAATATACATAGAGGGACTTACCGAACAAAAACTTGCCGACAGGCAGGGTGTCAGGCAACAGACCATAAACAAGAAAAAGAAACGCATACTGAACAAGTTAAGGGCTATTATGAAACTGCTTGAAGATGAATAATATTGCACAATAATTTGTGTAAATTCAATTTAAACATTTGTTAATAGCGCTGAAATTTTGTGAATTTAAAAAATATTTGTGAACGGAAGGCTGTTAAAATACAAACTTTTTCCTTTAGTTGTCAGAGAGCGAAATTAAAAGTTCTCTGTTGCTCTTTGACAACTGAATATACATCACATCTGATACATTCCTTCTGTTGTTCGGAACGGACAAGCCACACAAGAGGACGCATTTTATATGCCTTCAGGACTTGGACACTGCAGAGGCTCTGCAGTGAGGGCAATGACAGGCAGAGGGGATAATGATACTTCCGTCCAGCCACAGACTCACGCAATGGGGGCGGTCACGAGAGAACCTCGTGATGGTGGGATTCCAATGAGATTGCATAAGCCGGCAATCGTCAGATGTGTTCCTTTTGTTGTGGGGTATCGTGGATAAATAGCAGCAAGATTTAAAATGATTGAAAAAGCGAACAGCTTTTTAAGATAACTTGGTTATGATTGTTTAAAAAAACTGCGGCAGATATTCTGTCTGTCGCAGTTCTATACATAAAAACGGAGGTTAAATGTACGAAGTAAGAAAAGGCGAAATTTATTATGCAGACTTATCGCCTGTTGTCGGAAGTGAACAGGGCGGCATACGACCTGTCGTGATTTTGCAGAATGATAAAGGCAATCATTACAGCCCGACAACGATTATTGCTGCTGTGACAAGCAGAAAAAAGAAAAACTATTTGCCGACACATATCAAAATCGATGTTCCGCAGATGAAACGAAAATCGGTTGTAATGTTGGAACAGGTCAGAACGATAGACAAAGACAGGCTTTTGGGATATATCGGCAAAGTTGATGACAGCACAATGCAGAAAATAGACAAAGCTGTGAAAATCAGCTTTGAAGTGAAATGAGGGTAAAAATATGGATATGAAATATATGGCTGAAAATGGGATAGATACCGAAAATGTTATTCAGACAGGCTTTAATGACTGTCTGGTGACGGTTTATTTTGCGAAAAATCGAAATACCAAAAAGGAAAATATCGTCTTGGAAAGCCTGTTGGACACTTTTGAAAAGAGGATAAACACACAGATAAAATCTTCATCTTTCTGAAAAATGGTCTGGATATTCGTGAAAGTTTGTAGTATTGTTGGGTTGCAAAAAAATTTTTGAAAGGATGATACGATGAAAAGAGTGTACTGCCTGTACAGAGTTTCAACGAAAGGTCAGGTTGATAAAGATGACATTCCCATGCAGAAAACTTCATGCAGAGCCTTTGCCGAAAGAAACGGCTGGACTATCATGAAAGAATTTCAGGAAAAGTGCGTATCGGGTTACAAAATTTCCGCAAGCGAAAGAGATGCCATACAGGACTTGAAAGTGGCGGCAGAAAAGAAAGAATTTGATGTACTGCTGGTATTCAGCATGGAATAGAAGTGTGGAGTGTCAACGAGGGCGAGCAGAGAATGGACAATCATGTTGACAAACTGATGAACTACATAAGATTCTGGCAGGCAAACGGTGAAAGCCAAAAAACTTCTACCCGTGTGAAAACAAGACTTCAGCAGATGACGATTGACGGACAATTTACGGGCGGTGTTCCGCCATACGGTTACAAGCTGATAAAAAGCGGAAACATCAACAAAAAAGGCAGAGAATTGATGGAGATAGTGATTGATGACACCGAAGCAGAAATTATCAGGCTGATATTTGAAATGACCGCAAAAGAGGGTTACGGTTCCTATAGAATGTCGGATTATCTGAATGAACACGGTTACAGAACGCACAGTGGCAGTAAATTCCAGTGTAACACGATAAACAGAATACTCAAAAACAGACTTTACTGCGGATACATGGTATCGGGCGGTGTGGAATCGGGACAGCTTGAAAGACTGCAAATTATAGATGAAAACATATTCGATGAAGTGCAGTATATTCTGAAACAGCGTTCACAGAAGAATGATGAAAAACAGCAGATTGCAAGGACGACAAAGGGAAGTACCTTGCTGTCGGGAGATATCTACTGTGCCCACTGCGGAAAGAAAATGGTATCGACAAGCCATACTGATAACTACACGAGAGCAGATGGAACAGTCTGTTCAAAAAGAGAGTACAGATATATCTGTACCGCAAAGGCGATGAAAAGAGGAAAATGTGACGGTCAGAGTGCTTATGTTGCACAAAAGATAGACAAGGCTGTCACTGAAATACTCAAAACATATCTGTCAAAAATCAAATCGACACCCAAAGATATAGCACTTGAAAAACGCTATAAATCGGAAATATCCGAACTCAGGAAAAAGCAGGGCAGACTTCAGAAAGAGATTGAAAAACTCAAAAGACAGGTTGTGGAACTGTCTGCGGAGATAGGAAAATCTCTGATAGGGGAGAGCAGATTTACACCCGACATACTTTCGGCATCAATCGAGAATACAGACGACTTGCTTAAACAGAAAGAAACGGAACTGAGTGATATAAATTACAGGCTTGCCAATCAGCAGACAGCAATGGGCAAGCTTGATTACTACTACTCGCAGTTCAGAACATGGGCAGACGAATTTGAAAATTCTACAATGGAACAGAAAAAGATGATTGTGTGCCAACTCGTGAAAGAAATTCGAGTATCGAGAGGATACAAAATTGACATCGTGTTCGACATCAACTATGAGCAGTTCATAGCAGATACAAAATAAAACATATCTGAAAACAACAGCTTAATGAGATATTGCAGATACCGTCTGCAATATTTCTTTGTTTCGGTATTGTTTTATTGAAAAGTTATGTTATAATAAATATAGAAGTTATGATAAAATTTTTGCAGTGGGAGGTATGGATATGGGAATTTATTTGAATCCGACCAATGAAAGTTTTCGGGAAGCAGTCAATTCTGAAATATATGTGGATAAATCGGGACTGATATCGTTTACAAATAAAAGGGTAAAAACTTCTCAAAAACATATTTGTGTGAGTCGTCCGAGAAGATTCGGAAAATCAATCAATCTTGCCATGCTTGCAGCTTATTACAGCAAAGGCTGTGACAGCAAGGAATTATTTGATAAACTTGATATTGCAAAGGATAAAAAATATCATGAGCATTTAAACAAGTACCACGTGATCTATATCAATATGCAGGAATTTTTGAGTGACAGTGAAAATATTGATGATATGATTTCTTTGCTGAAACAAAGTATTATAATCGATCTTGAAGATGAATTTCAAAATATAAATCTTCATACGGAGTTAGGTTTGATATACAGCATGAAAAGGGCTTATAATTCAAAAGGAGTTCCCTTTGTCATTTTGATTGATGAATGGGATTGTGTCATGCGTGAACACAGAAATAACAAAGAAGCATTGGAAAAATACCTTGATTTTCTGCGTAATTGGCTTAAAGACAAGAGTTATGTTGCCCTCACTTATATGACAGGCATTCTTCCGATAAAAAAGTATGGTACACATTCTGCCTTAAATATGTTCAGAGAATATTCTATGCTTAAAGCGGCTGCATTAAATCGCTATATAGGCTTTACTAATAGCGAAGTAGAGGGACTATGCAGAAATCATAATATGGACTTTGAAACAATGAAATCGTGGTATGATGGTTATAAACTCGGAAAAACGGAAATTTATTGTCCCAACTCTGTTGTAAGTGCGATATTGGAAAGAAATTTTGATGATTATTGGACAGAAACCGAAACATATGAAGCATTAAAAGATTATATTGCAATGAATTTTGACGGCTTGCATGATACGATTGAAAAACTTCTTGCGGGTCAGCCACAGCCGGTAGTTACAAGAACTTTTACTAATGACATGGTTACATTTACAAATAAAAATGATATTCTGACATTGCTGATACATCTTGGTTACTTAGGATATAATTCGTTTGATAAAACTGTTTACATTCCGAATAAAGAGGTAGCTGATGAATTTGTTGTCAGCATGGAAGCGACAGGCTTATGGAAGGAAACGATAGAAACTGTTTTGCAGTCAAGACAGTTGCTTTCCGACACTTTGCAGGGCAATGCTGATATTGTTGCACGGACTATCGAAAAAGTGCATGACAGCAATTCAAGCATTCTCAATTACAACAATGAGCAGTCTTTGAGATTTATCATTTTGATAGCCTATTATTATGCCAAAGAGCAGTATGAGATTATTCAGGAATTGCCATCTGGAAAAGGCTTTGCGGATATAGTTTTTATTCCGAAGCATAATGTTGACACGGAAAAATATCCTCCGATGGTTGTTGAATTGAAGTGGGACGATACCGTACAGACAGCTATCAAGCAGATAAAAGACAAAAATTATCCCGACAAACTGAAAAGTTTTGAAAAAATACTTTTGGTTGGTATCAGTTACGAGAAAGACATTGAAAAAAATAAAAAGCATAGATGTATCATAGAGGAATATAAAATTCAATAAGATTTTAGGGTGTATTTGTGTACATTCGGCAGAGCGCATGACTGTTAATCATGATGTCACTGGTTCGAGCCCAGTTGGGGGAGCCAGGATTGACCGCTGAGTATATCGGCGGTCAATTTCAAATATGGACCAATAGCTCAGTTGGTTAGAGCAACCGGCTCATAACCGGTTGGTCCGGGGTTCGAGTCCCTGTTGGTCCACGCATT
>CADCCP010000097.1 GCA_902800005.1 uncultured Ruminococcus sp.
AAAATCCCGACTTGCACACAGCACCTAAAACAGTACAGTATCAGTGCGATTTATATGTGTATATTTCTTGAATTGGGATTTTGAAAATTCCAAAATATCCTTTTTAAATTGCTAAAAGATGCTTATTTACTGCACTTTTGGGTTTGATTAGAACAAAATAGGTGCTATGTGCAAGTCGGGATTTATAAAAAATAAACACCAAAAGCCCGTTATCCATCTTCCACAACAGATAACAGGCTCACTCGTAAAGGTACGTCCATACCAATAACAAATTTACTGATGTCTTTTCAGGCTTGTTATAGCCTTTCAAGAATATACAGGCAAGTTCTATGTTTCTGTACCCTTATGAAACATGGAACTTAATTTTTTGCAAATTCCATTTGCTTTTATGTCAAAGTATAGTATAATGTTTACTATAATCTGACATAAGAGCAAACACATGATTTGTTTTCAAGGCACATTCTTGTGTCCTGCTCTTAATCCGTATCTTGACAATTTAAAAAGGTTATCAAATACTTTCCCTCTATGTCCGTTGTAGAACACAAGAAAGGACAAGCGTTTAGAATGGCTCGCTTGCGATAAAGCCAATTCTCAATACTGGTTAGCTACCAGTTTCGCCATGACAGATAGAGTGGAACAATGATACTTCCGTATAGCCACAGCGACAGCGATGGGTGCGGTTACGGGAAATCCCCGTAAAAGCCGTGCGGTCAGCCGAAAGACTACCGTAGGACTTATGTGCAGTACAGCTAACTGCTGTTTGACAACCTGTTCAAATAGAGAAGATAATCTTCAATTTGCGGATTATCTTACGATAAGGAAACAAACTGCTTTATTTCTTTATCGGAGGATAATCATCATATAACAACAAGGCAAAGAACAAACTATTCCCTGCCGTTGCTGTAATTCATTTGGTGCGAGTGACGGGACTTGAACCCGTACGTCATGCAACACACGCCCCTCAAACGTGCCTGTCTGCCAATTCCAGCACACTCGCATCTTTATTCAAATTTATTACTTCTCTCGAACAATGGTTATTATACTATACTTAAGATAGTTTGTCAAGAGTTTTTTGCAATTTTCTTAAAAATTTTTGCTGAACGGTATAGATACCGTTCAGCTTATTTTTCACCTGTTTTTTATATCGGTATACGGGATACGGTCATGCACATTGATATAGGCAGGACGAATGATCTTATTCTGGTTTACAAGTTCCTCTATCCTGTGAGCAGACCATCCTGCAATTCTTGCAATGGCAAAAAGAGGGGTAAAGAGCTTTTGAGGAAGATCGAGCATACTGTATACAAAGCCGCTGTAGAAATCCACGTTTGCACTGACACCTTTATAGATACGTCTTTCCTGAGCGATGACTTCGGGTGCAAGTCTCTCGACCATCGAATAAAGTCTGAATTCATCCATTCTGCCCTTTTCTTCGGAGAGCTTTTCAACAAAGCCTTTAAAGACTCTTGCTCTGGGATCTGAGATAGAGTATACAGCGTGTCCCATACCATAGATCAGTCCTGCCTTGTCGAATGCCTCACCGTGAAGAAGTTTAACAAGATAGTCACGCACTTCACTTTCATCGGTGTAGTCGGATATATTTTTCTTCATGTCCTCGAACATCTTGACGACTTTGATATTAGCACCGCCGTGTTTTGGACCTTTGAGGGAGCCGAGAGCAGCCGCTATAGCAGAATAGGTATCAGTACCGGAAGAAGTAACGACATGAGTGGTAAAACTTGAGTTATTGCCGCCGCCGTGTTCTGCATGGAGAACAAGCGACATATCAAGAAGTTTAGCTTCCAGCTTTGTATATCTTGAATCGGCACGAAGCATATAAAGGATATTTTCAGCCGTTGAGAGTTCGGGATTCGGGGAGTGTATGATAAGGCTCTTATTTCGGCGGTAGTGGTTGAAAGCCTGATAGCTGTACACGGATATGACAGGGAATTGTGCAATAAGCTGTAAGCATTGTCTTAAAACATTCGGCAGAGATGTATCATCGGGATTCTGGTCATATGAGTATAGGGTAAGCACACATCTTGCAAGGGCATTCATCATATCACTGCTGGGAGCTTTGAGGATAACATCCCTTGTGAAATAGTGCGGAAGAGTGCGGTATTTAGCAAGGAGTTTTTTTATTTCGTCAAGCTGATCGCTGTCGGGCAGGCTGCCAAACAAAAGCAGATATACGACCTCTTCAACACCGAATCTGTCATCATGTATAAAGCCCTTTACAATGTCCTCGACATCAATACCTCTGTAATAGAGCTTACCGTCACAGGGGACGTTTTTTCCGTTTACCTCCCTGCTGGAGCATATCTCGGAAATCTCGGTAAGACCTGCACGAACACCCTTTCCGTTGATGTCACGCAGTCCCCTTTTGACATCATGGAATGTATAAAGTTCTTTATCGATCTTTCCGTTTTCGACACAAAGTCTGCTCAATTCTTCAATTCTTTTTAAATCTTCGTTGTGCAAGTTTTTTCATCTCCGTTTAAATATAATAATTTGTGTAAAATATACATATATAATACACCATATTATAATTATAGCATAAAAAATTTTTTTGTAAATACCATTTTGCAAAATATCGTTCAAACAAAAAAACGTACTGCATTTTATATGTGCAGTACGTTTTCTGTATGTCTACTTCCAGCCTTTTGCGATAGAAACACATTCTTCTACATCGCCGTCACAATCAAGTTCCAGACTTCTCAGACACTCCATATAATTCGGTCTTTCACGCAGAACTCTGTAAGCTATCATCATCAGCAGGCATAAAGCGTGTTCGTCATATCTCGCAAACACACCGTAAGCTATTTCTTCAATGCCATTCTCTTTTGCAAATTCACTTACCTCTTCAAGCATTCCGTCCTCTGTCAAGCCTCTTTCAAGAAGTTTTTCCTTGTCAAAGTCAAATGTCAGCTTTACCATAACTCCCCCCCTTTCTTCAAGCCACTCTTCAACGCTTTCCTTACAGTCATCAATATCCCCTTCATCATCAAGTTCAACTCTCTTGACATATTTCAGATATTCGAGATTTGTGCGTAAGCTCTCCACGCCCATCATGGCAAGCAGTGCTACCGCATCTTTACCGTCCTTTTCAAACACTCCGTAAGATGTTTCAGATATGTCATGCTTTAATGCCATGTTCCTTGCATATGCAAGTATATCATCTTTTGTCACTCTGCTCTCGGAAAGCTCTTTTTCATCAAAGTCAAATGTCAGCTTTACCATTGTTTTTCTCTCCTTTGTTTTCGTATTGTCTGATTATAGCATACATGATGTACAAAAAACAGGGCAATCGGTTTTTTTAATTCCGATTGCCTATAATTTTACTTTGAAAACAATTTCACGGGATCGATATACTCCCCATTTTTCTGCACCTCAAGGTGAAGGTGACTTTCATCAAGCATTTCCAGAGGTACGATACCGACATAGCCGACGGTATCGCCTGCATATACAATGTCACCTTCACTGACATTCGGCGTGTCCGTCAAACCGCAGTAATATGCGGTATATCCACCGATATGCTCGATACATACGACATTTCCAAGCATGACATCATTATATACAGATTTTACTGTACCGTTTCTGACGGCATGAACGGCTTCACCGCTTTTTGCAGATATATCAATACCCCGATGTGTTCGCCAATCCGAAGTCGTCACAGATCTCACGGGAGCTTTCGGACTGAATTTTTTGATGATCGTGCAGTTTTCAAAAGGCGGTCTGGGACTTGTATCTCTTGACTCTTCAATAACAAGTGACGGCTCGGTACTTTCAGAAATACTGCTTTCGGATTCACTGACAGTTTCCGATACCTCGACCATTGAACTTTGCTGTTTCACTGAGCTTTCCGTAATGCTGCTTTCATAGTTCTGTCCGCTGACATCTTTGTTGACTTTAATATCTTCTGACGGCAAAGATGTAGTTTCCTGTATCTGACTGTTGTACTCGGCAACGCTCCCGTAAGTAGTCCATGCGGCTGCCGCTATCGTTGCAATGCATATTGTCAGAGCAATATAAAATCCTATATTGCTTTTGAACGACTTTCTCTTATCAAATTCATTTTTATCCATGCTCTCGCCTCCGATAATATTTTGACCGTATTTCAAGTCCGTTATTCAAAGGCAAAAAATAAGTTTGACAAAATGACACCTCCCCTGAGAGCAGAGGAGGCAAGCCGAATTTTCAGTTTACAATAAAGTATTTTTAAGCGTTGTCTTCTATTTTGAGGAGATAGAGTTTATTGTTGAGTTTAAAGCCTGTTTTACTCCAGAGAGCCATAGCAGACTTGTTACCGACATGAGAGTAAAGCATAGGCGTATGTCCTGTGTCCTTGATGGTGTTGGAGACGAATGTACACATTTTTGTACCGAAGCCCTTGTTTCTTTCGGGCTTGAGTACAGCTATGGATTTGATCCTGATATAGTCATCGGTCTTGCTTCCGATAGCAGCGACCGCAACCGCCTTTTTATCCTTGACAAGTGCATACATATCCATATTGAGCAGTTCTTCTACCTTGCGGTCAAATTTTTCATCATGCCACCTGAATTCCTCCTTGCACTGTGCATAAAAGTCTGTTATCATTTTTTTATGTTCGGGATCGGTCTTGTTGATGCGTATGATCTCCTCACCGTCTGCAAGGGCGGGCATATCGGTTTTATCCTTGTTTTTCTGTGTGAACACTGCCAGAGAAAATTCATCTTTCACAACGTAATCCAGATCAAGTGAAGCAAGTGCATAAAGATCCGAGAGATTACCCGAAACGTCCTGTTTAACGTATATTTCCACTTTTGGTATATTGCAGTCACGAAGGAATCTGCATATGTCGATGAGTTTTGCGGTATCGTTCTTTATCATGGAAGATGTCCATATCCAGACTCTGTTTCCTTTTTTCGGTGTCGAAATAATGACATTTTTATGGTCGGAGTAAAGTTCATAGCTTTCATCATCCCTTGCCGACTCTATTGCATTGAAGATGATAGAATCGGCGATATATTCAGGATTTTTGAATATCGCATCATTTCCGGATATTTTGTCAAACTTTAATGCCATAATAAACAGCCGTTACTGAAAACTTATAAAAAGTTATAAAAACAACTTTTATGTTTCATTCCTTATTCAACGTGTCCATTTTTGATATAAATCTACTCATGTTTGGTATGACACTCC
>CADCCP010000098.1 GCA_902800005.1 uncultured Ruminococcus sp.
CGTTTTACAACCCTGTACACGACCTGCAAGCATAGGACCGCCGCTGACAAAAATAGTCGGGATATTCAGCCTTGCTGCTGCCATGAGAAGTCCCGGAACATTCTTGTCACAGTTGGGTATCATAACAAGTGCATCAAAAGCGTGAGCCAATGCCATAGCTTCCGTTGAATCTGCTATGAGGTCACGAGTAACAAGTGAGTATTTCATACCCTGATGTCCCATAGCGATACCGTCACAGACGGCTATTGCAGGGAATACAACGGGATTTCCGCCTGCCATTGCAACGCCTGTTTTAACGGCATTTGTAATTTTGTCGATATTCATGTGACCGGGTACTATCTCGTTATAAGAACTGACGATACCGATAAGAGGTTTGGCAATTTCTTCATCCGTCATGCCGAGTGCATGGAGCAGTGATCTCTGGGGAGCACACTGCACGCCTTTTTTCATTTTATCGCTTTTCATTGAAAAACCTGCTTTCATAAAAAAATTTACAAGCCTATTATAAAATTTTATCCCCCCGATGTCAACAGTAAATTGATCGTGTACGGCAAAATTAGTATTTTTTCAACTTATCAAAATAATCATTATATTTGTTATAAAATCACATTTTGAAAAAATTCTTTTTTTCTAACATAGCCTCGGATTTATAACCAAAAAATGCTATTTTCTATTGTGCATAATGCTAAATAAGTTATATATATTTATGTAGGGTTTTCTAATTGATTTAAAATTGAATCAGGTTTACAATTATATTTATTTGAAATACGATAAAAAAACAGGAAAAAGGAGATGTATTTAAAATGAAAAAAATGAGGAAAATTGCCGCAGTTTTATTGTGTGCGGCATTCGTAACGGCTTCCGCAAACGCTCTCACGGTTTCGACTGCCGGTACGGTGTACGCAAAAACAACTGCCGATCTCAACGTCAGAAAAGGTGCAGGCACGAATTACAGCAAAATAACAGTACTTGACGAAAACACCAAAGTCACGGTAATTGACAGATCGAATCCTGACTGGCTGAAAGTGAAGCTGACAGACGGAACAACAGGCTATTGCTATGCAGATTATCTTGACATCACGACCGACGGTTATACTACCGATTATGTCAATGTCCGCTACGGTCCAAGCACAGGTTACGGCGTTATCAAGACTGTACCCATGAATACGAAAGTGGATATTATCAGATTTTCGGGTGTTTCATGGGCTTATGTAAAGCTCTCCGACGGTACGAAGGGTTATATGTGTACGGATTATGTTACATATGCTTCACCATCATCTACCAAGACTTCGGGCACGACAGTTTCAACGGATATAAAGCTGTCAGACAACTCCAAAAGGATCGCAGTCGGCACATCCTACACACTCAAGGCTTCAAACAATCTCGGAACGGTAAACTGGACGACCTCCGATCCGAAGATCGCAAAAGTTGACAAAGGCGGAAAAGTTACCGCAGTATCGGCAGGAAGTGCCATTATAACCGCAAAAGATGCAAAGACTAAAAAATCGGTAAAATGCACTATCTCTGCTGTTAAAACAGATTTTACAAAGATAACTCTTTCGGATACTTCAAAAAATCTCTCCGTAGGTGAGAGCTTCACTCTCAAGGTAAAGACCGATACGAACAGCAAAAACGTAAAATTCAAGTCCTCCGATAAAACTGTTGCAAGTGTTGACCAGAACGGCAGGATAACCGCTGTTTCATCGGGAAGTGCAAATGTAAAGGCTTATGACAGCACCGGAGCTGTGACCGCTGTATGTAAGATCACGGTAAAAGGCAAGGATTCCATTTCACTTTCGTCTTCCAATATTACGGTCGATGCAGGTTCGTCTAAACTGCTGACGGTAAAAACCTCCAATTCTTCCATGAAAGTAAAATGGACTTCAAGCAATGAAAAAGTAGCAAGTGTATACAGCGGAACAGTAAGCGGTCTTTCTGCAGGTACTGCTGTGATAACCGCTTCCGACAGTACGGGAAAAATATGTGCAAAATGTAATGTTACCGTTACGGGCGTTTCGAGAGGTGATCTGTCCGTATCCCATACATTGATCGATCTGCCGTTGGGACAGAGTATCCTCATATCAGGCAATAAAAAAACAAAACTGACATGGAAAACAAGCAATCAAACTGTTGCGGATGTTTCCGACGGTTTGATAGAAGCAAAAAATATCGGCAAGGCTGCTGTTTCATACTGCGACAATTCGGGACACAAAGCAATATGTGTTGTAAACGTGGTCGAAGCCGAGCCTGTGAGAGCAGTTTTCAGTTCTCCCAACCTTGCAAAAGTCGGTGAAAATGTCACTCTCACTGCCATAACAGATACTAAAGTTACCGATCTTTACTTCAAAGTCGATATTGGCGGAAATATAACTACCGTAAGACAGTCGGGCAAACGTACAGAAGAAAAAACTTATGTATGGACCGCTGTCTTTAAGCCCGCTTCCGAAGGTGACTTTACGATAACTGCCTATGCCTTTAAAAACGGTACATGGAGTACCTGCAAAAACGGCAAAAGCGACATCTATGTAAGCAATAAAAACCGCTCGTCATCATATCTTGAAGACCACCGTACAAGCAAAGAAGCTATTGATTTCATACGTGATAAGGAAGGTTTTAACAAAAATGCCATTTATGATCCCATCGTTCCCAGCCATCTGACAATAGGACACGGCTGTACATTGTGGACAGGAGACAAATTCTACAACAGCATGACACCCTCCGAAGCATATGCTCTCCTTGTCCAAACAGTCAATAACAAAATAGCACCTGCTGTCAATAAATTCCTCCGTGAAAACAGGATCAAATCCAATCAGCAGCAGTTCGACTCTCTTACCAGCTTTACATTCAACATGGGAATATACTGGTTCGGCGGAGATTACGATTTTGTCGATGACCTGAAGAGAGCTTCCGGCAAAAGTCTCAGCAACATCAATGATAATATCATCACAGACAATATGACACAATTTACTTTATCCGGCGGCTATCACTGGAAAGGACTGCTTTACAGAAGAATAGATGAAGCCGAAATGTTCGTCTACGGTGACTACAAATGTGACGGTGAAGACAAACAATACAAATTCTCCTATCCGCCATATTATTACAGGTAACGATCAAGGTCGGTTCGGAAAGATCCGAACTGACCTTTTTTATATCAAAAATCCCTATTATTTTTATATGAAATATAGAAATACTATTGATTTTTCAAAAAAACAGGTGTATAATGACACTTGTAAATCAATTCATGAAATGAGGTAAGGAATTTGTCGAATTTTATTTATGCGGACAATGCCGCTACTACAAGTCTTTCTCCAAAGGCATTTGATGCTATGAAACCATATTTCTCCGAATTTTACGGGAATGCTTCCAGTTTATACAAGCTCGGCGGTCAAAGTCAAAAGGCTGTTGACAATGCCCGTTTGGTCATTGCAGAGTGTATCAATGCTCCCAAACCAAATAATATCTTCTTTGTATCCGGCGGAAGTGAGGCTGATAACTGGGCGATAAAAGGTGCTGCCGAACTCGGCGAAAGAAAAAATAAAAAACATATCATCTCATCAAAATTTGAACATCATGCCGTCCTGCACACCCTTGAATATCTTGAAAAACACGGATTTGAGGTAACTTTGCTTGATGTGCATGAAAACGGCATAGTTCGTCCGGAAGAACTTGAAAAGGCTATCCGTGAAGATACTGCCCTTGTCACCATCATGTTTGCAAACAACGAAATAGGTACTGTCCAGCCTATCAAAGAACTTGCGGAGGCCGCACACAAACACAATGTTCTTTTCCATACTGATGCTGTGCAGGCTGTCGGAAATGTTCCTGTTGATGTTCGTGAACTCGGCGTTGATATGCTTTCCATGTCGTCACACAAGTTTCACGGTCCGAAAGGCATGGGAGCGTTATATGTCAGAACAGGCATCAAACTGCCCAATCTCATTCACGGCGGTGCTCAGGAACGTGGTCTGCGTGCAGGTACGGAAAATACTCCCGGAATAGTCGGAATGGCTGTTGCCCTGAAAGAGTCCGTTGAAAAAATGTCCGAAAGGAATGCCCGTCTTGAAAAAATGCGTGACAGGCTCATTGACAGCCTTTTGACTATCGACCGTTCACGCATAAACGGCGACAGAATACACAGATTACCCGGCAATGTCAATATGTGCTTTGAGGGAATTGAGGGAGAATCCCTGCTTTTAATGCTCGATCTGAACGGCGTTTGTGCTTCATCAGGCTCTGCCTGTACTTCAGGCTCTCTTGATCCCAGTCATGTCCTGCTTGCGATAGGTCTGCCCCATGAGATCGCACACGGCTCTCTGCGTCTGACATTCGGTGACGAGAATACCGAACAGGATATTGACTATATTATAAAAAAAGTTCCGGAAATAGTTGAAAGACTGCGTTCCATGTCACCCCTCTGGGAAAAAATCGTAAAGGAGAATGCATAATGGCTTACAGTGAAAAAGTTATGGATCATTTCGCCAATCCGAGAAATGTCGGTGAAATGCCCGATGCCGACGGTATCGGCGAAGTCGGCAATTCAAAATGCGGCGATATAATGAAAATGTATATCAAAGTCAAAGATGACGTTATCACAGATGTCAGCTTCAAAACATTCGGCTGCGGTGCAGCCATCGCAACAAGTTCTATGGCAACAGAACTTGTCAAAGGCAAACCCATTTCCGAAGCCCTTCAGCTTACAAACAAGGCTGTCATGGAAGCTCTTGACGGCTTGCCGCCCGTCAAAGTACACTGTTCTGTGCTTGCGGAACAGGCTATAAAAGCCGCCCTCAGCGACTATTACACCAGACAGGGTATAGATCCCGAACCCATTGTCGGAAAATCTACCGAATGTGAAGAATGCCACTTCCACAATTCATAATTCATAATGCATAATGCATAATTTTCGGACATCAAATTTGATATAAAACAACCGCTTTGTTC
>CADCCP010000099.1 GCA_902800005.1 uncultured Ruminococcus sp.
GCCGACAAGTTCTATTTTCAGTCGGGAGATGTGGCTATCGTTGACGATGCACAAAGGGCATTTGTCTACAATGCCGACAGCGATTCATGGACGGAGTGGTTAATTTGAGAAGAAATGATTTTTTTAAATATCTGCTTTTGGGCGGCGGAGGTTCTGCAAGCCGTTCTGAATTGGAAAGTGAAACTTTGCCCTATACGTTTGTTTCAAAAAGTCAGCGGCTGAAAGATTACCGCATTTACGGAAATACCGTTGACGGTGAATCTGTCGGTGATTTGGTGGAAACAGGCGAACATACAGGGGAATATCTTGTGCCGATAACAATAACAGATGGTACGCTTACTCAAACTACCGATATTTATCTCCCGATACAGCTTAAAAAATTGGGTGATGAATTTGAATATATTGACTTCAAAAAGCAGAAACAGTATAGAATCAGAAAAAATCTGGTTAATATCACATCATCAAATTACGAAATACGCAACTATGGTATCACATGGACAATCAATGAGGATAACAGCGTGACCGCCAACGGCAGCACACAAAGCCCTTTTGCATTGTTCTTGGTCAAATTATATTTAAAACAAGGCAGTTACATCATCAACGGATGCCCTGAAAATGGTGGTCAAAATACATACAGATGCGAAATACGAGATACAGGGCTTTCTTCAATCAGTCAGGACGTTGGTTCAGGGGCTACTGTAAATATTGCCAGTGATGGATTTTACTATTATTCTATACGAATTGCATCCGGCTACACCTGCAATGATCTTATTTTTTATCCCATGATACGCAAATCCGGCATTGAAGACGATACCTATGAACCATACATTGAAAACACCGAGATTGATGTTGTAATCCCAGCGTTGCCGATAGCAGAGGGCACAAATACATTGTCAATCGGTACAGCCGTTCAGCCGTCAAAAATTTGGATTCAGGGAAATGTTTCAGAAATACCGCCTGTTTCTGCAAGTCTGAATTCAATTCCTCAAAGTTTGCGAATGATTGATTTGTCTAAAGATAAAGTGTCCGAACCTGAAAATGAAGATTTACAACTTGATATAGTTCCTGTTGAGAAATACGTTATAAACTTAAAAGACTCAGAAAAAACTATTGAACCGACAAAAGTTGAAAGAGGTGTTGAAAGTGCAGAATAAAGAATTACAGATGTTCATTTCAGCGGCTTTTGCAGGACTTTTGTATTATCTCGGAATCGTTTCAATCCCGATTATCATGCTGATTTTTGCCATGATAATTGACTATGCAACGGGAATGAGTGCCGCTTTTTATAATTCGGAACTTTCAAGCAAACGAGGAGTCAGGGGCGTTGTTAAAAAAGTCGGCTATCTGGCTTTAGTCGTGGCGGCTATGATATTAGATTGGCTTATTTCTCAGGGCTTACAGCAAATCAATATTGGCTTGCATTACAGCGTATTTTTTGCAGTATTGGTTGCAGTCTGGCTTATCATCAATGAACTGATTTCAACGCTTGAAAACTTGTCAAGAATGGGCGTACCGATACCGAACTTCATGAAAAAACTCATTGACCGACTGAAAACGACTGTCGAAAAAGGAGATGGCAAAAATGACGGATAAAGAAAAATTCCTGTCAAAAGCAAGAGAATATATCGGTAAAAATGGATATTACGTCTGCGAAATAAAATTAAAACGTAAAACGGAACATTGGTGTGCTGATGCAGTTTCAGTAATTTATGATGACTGCGGATATATCGGCAAATACATCAAAGAAAAAGAGTGCGGTGCAGGCTCGATTCCGAGAGGTTCGGACGGCATTTACGGCACTTGGTTCAGGAAATCCGTCAATATGCCGCCACAATCGGGAGATTTGTTTTTCCTCAGATACAACGATTATCCCAACGAAGATAAATATTTTTGTGACCATGTGGGAATCGTTGAAGACTTTGACGGCACAACGATAACAACGCTTGAGGGAAATGTTGATGCAGCCAATGAAAATAAATGGGCTGAAACTTCCGTATTCAAGAGAAAATACCGTTTATTTGATGACTGGCGTGTATATGCCTTTTACCGTCCGAACTGGCAGGCTGAAACCAAAACGACAACAACTTCAACGAAAAAACAAGTTGAAATCTATCAGTTGAATTCCTCAAAAATCGTGGATTATCCTGTTATCGTAACGGCAAGTGACGGCTTGAATATCCGTCAGGGTGCGAGTGTGAAATTTGATAAACTGGGAGAAGTTCCATGCGGTGTACTTTTGAGGGTGACTCGTTGGACTTCCGGTGGCAAATACAAATGGGGCTTGATTGAATATGACGGTGTGAAAGGTTGGATTGCACTCGACTATACACGTGAAATGAGTGTAGAACAGCTTGCAAAAGAAGTCATTCAGGGCAAATGGGGCAACGGTCAGGAACGCCTTGACAGACTTGGCGATTTCTATGACGAAGTACAGGCAAAAGTGAATCAGATGTATAAATAATAATGCCGCCTGTAAGGATTTTGATATCCTTACAGGCGGTTTTTACACACACATTTACACACAACATAATTTTTTCTTTAAATATTTAAAGCATTTAAACCATGATAAATACTGAATTTTTTTGATTAACTCTTATGTTTTGTTTTGACTGGCAGTCAAGAGGTCACGGGTTCGAGCCCCGTTATCTCCACTTAATAAACCGCTTTGAAACAGTGTTTTTCAAAGCGGTTTATTTTTATATTTTCAATTACGCACACATTACACACACATTTCTATTTTTTCAGCTTTGACATTTCATCAATCAATTCCTCAATGTTCTTGTGTATGTAAATATCCGCTGTCGTGGAATAATCGGCATGACCAATAATCTTTTGCAGATTCTCCGGTTTCATTCCTGCCGATGCCGACAGACTTGCAAAAGTATGTCGGCAGCTATGAGGTGTCAAATGATACTTGTCCGGGAAAATCCATGAATTGCCGCTGTTATCTCTCCTATGACCGTTGATCATGTCAAGTTCATACAGCGGCTGATAAAAATAATAGTGCCTGAACTGCTTTTCGTCTATCGGAAAAAGTTCATTTTGACATTCTTTCAGCCATTCTCTGAAAAAACCGGCTATATCCGGAATATTGATCGGGAACGGTATGATTCTGTTTGTACCCGCTTCCGTTTTGATGCCGCCTATGATATAGCCTTCATCAAAATGGATATTTTCCGCTTTCAGAGCGAGCATTTCACCCGGACGGAACCCCATGTATATCATGGCAAGTATCACTTGTATGCGTTTATCATCGGAATGCTGCCAAAGCACTTTTATCTGCTCATTCGTGAAGATGATTTTTTCTGTTTTCTCAAATTTCGGCAGTTTGATGAATTCTGCATAATTCTTGTCAACTACATCATTCTCCATGGCAAAGCGGCATAACATCAGGGCAAGGGATTTCAGCTTTGTCGCACTGGATTTTGACGTTGCTTCATTGACAAACTGCTGAAAATGAACTGTACGCAAATCCGCCATTTTTACAGAATGTAATTTTTCCATACGCTTATACATTGCTTTCCACACGGTAGGATCCTTGATTCGTTTATAATGGATTTCAGACCATAGTTTATAAATATCCGCAAACGTGGCATTATATAATTCCGGTCTGCCGTTTTTGATGTAATCTTCCAAAGCTGCCTGAGCCGTTTTCATATCGGGATAGCAGCCTATATATTGCCTGCCGGCACCATTGGGCGTTGCGGGTGCAAGGGCGATATATTGATTTTTATAACGGCTGTCTTTGCGGATCGTGCCGGTTCCGTAAGCTCTCTTGCGGTGACGTGTCTTTGAAGTGACAGTCTGCTTTTTGCCGCAGTAAAGACAGTATGTGGAATTGTCGGGTATTTCCTGTTTACATTTTTTGCATATCATTTTTCATTCACTCCTTGCATTATTCAAGAAGTTATGATACAATTAACCTGCTACACAGTTATGTAAACATAACTTCTCATTTTTCCCTGTCGGTGTTGGTATCATCGGCAGGGCTTTTTTACGTTCAAAATAGCCTTATTTTCGATAGTTTTGGTTAAGGCATATAATTATACTCCTAAGCCCGTCAATGCCCGTCAGCGTTAATTATACAGCGTATACGAGCCATTTACAATACCCATTACTCATTTGCTTTGAGTAATGGGTATTTTTTCGTTTCATTATCTGGCACAATTACCGCAAAGAGTATATCCATCTGCTTCAACCATTCTTTTAGCTTCATCAAGAGAATATGCTGATTTGGTAATATCAAGTCTTTTGTCAGCAGACATCCTTTTAACAGCGGCACATTCGTAAGTATGATATTTTTTGCTGTCGGTATTTAATATAAAATTGAAAGTATGTAATGTGGGTTCGGGTATAGGTTGTACAGAACTTTCTACAACAGGAATTTCAACCTTGCTTTCTTCAATGCTGCTTTCAATTACAGACGGTTCGGAGCTACTTTCATCAACAGATGTATCAACAGAACTTTCAATAATGCTTGGTGTTGAAATACTGCTTTCATCGTTGAGTGTTTCGAGAGCACCGGGGGTGGTTATAACTGTAATTACTCCTACGAGCATAATCAATCCAAAAAGTGACCCTGCAAAAATTACAATAATCTCAGTCAGCGACATTTTTCTTTTGTTTTTCGGTGTCTGTCCGGAATAATTGTTAATATCGACCATATCGTTTCCCTGTTTTTTGTTTTTTACTGTTTTGATTATCCATTTCGGAATATCCCAAAGCACAAATTTATAAATATAAAACCACCAACCTATAAACAACCAAAACAGAATCTTTTTCCATAATTTTTGCTCTTTTTTAGACATTTTGTGATGTTTTGTATTATTGCGTCTTCTTGTAGCCAAGTTTAACACTACCTTTCATTTCTTATTCTTTACATACTGCATGACATCAACCTTATCATCAAAGTCAAGCCGTTC
>CADCCP010000100.1 GCA_902800005.1 uncultured Ruminococcus sp.
GGGTATGAACCGAATGCTCTAGCCAACTGAGCTATACCGCCATATCAATATGACTGTCTGCAACAGTCAGCTTCATTATTATACATCAACATATCTTTTTTGTCAAGAGTTTTTTGAAAAAACATATATACATTCAGTAAATGATACCGACTGTATATATAATACGTTCGGTAATCAAAAGCGTCTCGAAAAGTTTTCAACATCTTTGAGTTGAAAGTGTTGAAAACTTTTTCACCGCCTGTTGAGGAATCATTATTCTTCAAAGTCAATATAAATATACATGGCATACTATATATTGTGTTTTTGAAAAGTCAAGCCATATTTTGATGTAATATTTTCTCTTAAATTTACAGACAGTAATAAGTTTTCAACGGTTTCAACATTTAGCTGTTGAAAACTTGCACTTTTCAACATTTACATATTGTAGTATTCGTCTTTTAGTATGGAAAACCTGTCAATGTCATAATAAAATCCATCTTTTAACAAGTCCTGACGTAAAGTACCCTCATATTTCATACCAAGTTTTTCCATAACACGTCTTGATGCGGGATTGCAGGACATACATACTCCCTGAATTTTGTTGAAACCGAATGTTTCAAAGCCGTATTTAAGCATTTCTTTTGCAGCTTCGGTTGCATAGCCTTTGTTCATATAGTCTTTGTCTATGTAGTAGGAAATATCCGCCCTGTTGTGTTCAAATGACACGTTTATCAAACCGACATTTCCTATATATCGTCCCGTATTACGAAGAAAGACGGCAAATTCATAGGAGCTGTTATTTTTCTTATTTTCCTTGATAGTCCTGAGCCACCATTCCGCACGGAATTTACTGTAATTCTGAGGTATGCCGTAAGTAGTGGCATATATCTCGGGCTGGCGGACAACTCGCAAAAAGCCGTCAACATCAGTTTTTTTATAATCCCTTATCAAAAGCCTTTCGGTCAGAAATCTCTTTTCAAACATAATTTTTCCTCACATACGCACAAATCCTTCTGTCCACTGACATTCATCAATAACATATCTGTCAATTACCCATTCACAGCGGTCATATTTTTTCTTAATAATTTCAAGTTCCGTTTCGGCAGATTTTATATCCGTGAAACAGTCGCTTTCAACAATATCGATTTCATCAAATTCTTTATTGATATTCCAGCCCTCTATGATATAAACCTGTTTCAAATCATAGGCAGTACCGATGACATTCTTAACTTTTATAAGATAGTCGCATATATAGTCTTTAAAGCCGTTTACATTTCGTATATAATATTTTGCGGTCTGTTCAGCCTTTTCCGATGAAGAAAATATGCCTATCGAAAATCCCTCTTTGTAATCATCATGTGACAATTCCAAGTCGTAAAGATCAAGTTTATAAAGTTTCATATTTTTTATCCCACCTGTTATTACAATATTACAAAATCTCTTTAAAGTCAATAAAAAAACATCGCTTTCGTTGTCTGAAAGCGATGTTCTGATGGTGGGGACAATAGGGCTCGAACCTATGACCCTCTGCTTGTAAGGCAGATGCTCTCCCAGCTGAGCTATACCCCCATTTGTATTCCTCACGGAACGATAGTTATTATACCACAGAGTTTTTGAAATTGCAAGGGTTTTTTCAAAAATTTTTAAAAAAATTTTTTTGGAAAAAAGGAGAGCGGAAACAGCTCCGCTCTCCGAACTTTATCAGTTACTGAATTTCATTCTTACGCAGTCCATTTTATTTTGGTCAGCCTGTTCGGACTTATACCAGCCTCTGTCCTCCATTTTGGAGTATATCTGTTCCTGGATATTGAGGGCTGTATTGAGGGAGTCCGAAAAGGTTTTATGCACATCTGAACTGGAAGATTCGATAGCACCGTGCATATACAGATCGCAAACGCCCTTCTCAAGCAAAAGCATATTTTCCATCAAGTTTCTGTCGTCCATGTTATCCACCTCAAAGCAAGTTATAGAAATTTCTGAATATCTCCTGATGCTGTCTCTGAACCTCCTGTGCAAAGGCACGGAGTTCACTGTCTTGGATACGGCTTGCAGTCTCACTGCACTGTGTTTTAAAATACTGCTCGTGACCGAGAGCGTCCTCTACATAAAGCAATTCTTTTGATGTCACTTTCAAAACCTCCTGTATCAATGGTCTGATAGTATCATGCCCGAAATTTTTTTGATATATTCATTTTCAAAGGAAAATTTTTGTGATATAATTGTAAAAACACGTTTAACGGAAGTGATATATATGATACGTTCAAAGCCAAATTTAAAGGATATATTCGGCGGAGTGATAGTTGCACTTGTTTCTATACCTATCTCAATGGGATATGCACAAATAGCAGGTTTGCCGATGCAGTACGGGTTGTACGGCTCTGTTATACCGATATTTTTATTCGGTTTGCTGACAACTTCAAAAGACTTTGTATTCGGTGTAGATGCAGCCCCGGCAGCACTTACAGGGGCAGCGATAGCTTCACTGGGGATAGCTGCCGAAAGTGAACAGGCAATTTCTGCCGTGCCGACTATTGCATTTTTAGTGGGGTGTTGGTTGCTTCTGCTTTACTTTGTGAAAGCCGGGAAAATCGTTCAGTACATATCGGAATCCGTCATGGCAGGCTTTGTGTCAGGAATATGCTGTACAATAATTCTCATGCAAGTACCGAAATTATACGGAGGTTCACCGGGTACGGGTGAGGGCATTGAACTTATAAAACACATGATTGAACAGCTTTCTCTGTTTGATTCCCTGTCGGCACTTTTAGGTATTTCAACAATAATAATTATTATGCTCGGAAAGAAATTCATACCAAAAGTACCTATGTCGGTGATAATGATGGTAGCAGCAGTTTTAGCAACGGTAATTTTCCGTGTAAACGATCACGGTGTAAAGCTGCTGCCCGATGTGGAGAGCGGATTTCCCGTATTCAGCTTCAAGCCGTACATTCCCGACATAGATGTGATGACAGATATTATATTTTCCTCTCTGAGCATAGCAGCAGTAATATTATCGGAATCGCTGTTGGCTTCAAAGGGAAATGCCGTGAAAGACGGCTATAAGCTCAATTCAAACAGGGAGATTTTAGCCTACTCTGCGGCAAATTTTGCGGCAGCGGCGGCAGGATGCTGTCCCGTGAATGCAAGCGTTTCCAGAACGGGCATTGTCAGACAATTCGGAGCAAAGTCACAATGGTTATCGGTGTCGGCAGCGGTCACAATGCTTATCGTACTGTATTTCGGAACGCCTGTTATAAAATATATGCCTGTGCCGATACTCACGGCTATAGTTGTATCAGCATTGATGAATGCGTGTGAATTTCACGTTGCAAGACGGCTTTTCAAAACAAGCCGACCGGAATTTTACATATTTTTAGCGGCATTTCTGGGAGTGCTGATATTCGGCACTGTGGCAGGTGTCATAATCGGGATAGTGCTTTCATTTATAGCGGTAGTGATAAGAGCCGTCACACCGCCTCGTGCATTCATGGGAGTTATTCCGGGTAAAGACGGTTTTTTCACTCTCGGCAGAAATTCCGAAGCTATGCCTATCAAAAACACTATAATATATCGTTTCAGCGGAAACTTGTTTTTTGCGAATATAGAAACGCTTGAAAGTGACATAGAGAATTCCGTCACGGACGAAACGGAAAATATAATAATAGATGCCCGTGCAGTCGGCAGCGTAGATGTTACGGCGGCAGATAAACTTGTGATGATGTACAGGAAGTATAAAGACAAGGGCGTGAGATTTTATTTCACAGAGCATATAGGCGAAGTGAACGACTTGTTCAAGAAGTACGGTAAAACGGAGTTTTTAAACAGCGGTGCAGTCAGAATGACAGTCACGCTTGCCCTGCGTGATGCAGGCTTGAAACCGCCGTATCCTACAGAAAAAGATGTCATTACTCCTCAGAAACAAAAACGCTTGCAGTACAAAAATTCTTTTGACCGTTCTGCAAGGGGGATACAGGCAGAATTGGAGTGGGTATTCGGAGAGGACACGGAGGACTTTAAAAGGCGTCTTGCAGATGAGATATATGAAACTGTCATAAAGCATGATAATACTGAAAGCAACTTGATAGAAGTTGCCGAAAACAGCACTCATTGGGGAAGGTTCAATCTGTTTGATGAAGAGGATCTTCTGGACAGGCTGGAATTAAGGATAATAAAGCTGTCGGAAAGTGATAAGGATATTGAAAGGCTCGAATACTTGATAAACGAAAGACGCAGTAAAATTGAACAGAAAATGCTTAAAATGGATAGTCATGCCATAGAGCGACTTAAAAAGCAGAGAGCAAAGTTCCTTGACACTCTCAAAGAAAATGATGTTTCAGCGTATGAAATGCTTGTGAGGTATCGTGAGAGCCATAGATAAAAAAATCCCCTGTTCGTTGTGAACAGGGAGTTTTTTATTTACTTGTAAAGGCTGTCGAAAAAATCTTTTACCTCTCTGAGAGCGGAAAGATTGTTCATAGAGGATTCTCTTTCGGAAACGCCGTATACAGCGTTTTCGTACTTGACAGACATGGAAACGGACGGTGCATCAAGCAAAACATATTTTTGCAGACGTTCATCATGGGGTTCACTGAGATCGTACTTAGCAAGGAGTTTTTCCAATTCTGCAAACTTTTCAAACGAGATCTCAATATGTTTTTCGATAACGGGCAAATTGAACCACTCCTGTTTTTCAAGGTCAAAGAAAATTTTGCCCTCACTGTTTACAGCGATCCTTGCAATGTATTTTCCGCCGCTCATGCCGCCTCTTTCATAATAGCCGCATGACTTCAATGCACCATTATCCATGAATATCAGTCCGTTATTGAAAACTTATAAAAAGTTATAAAAACAACTTTTATGTTTCATTCCTTGTTCACCGTGTCCATTTTTGATATAAATCTACTCATGTTTGGTA
>CADCCP010000101.1 GCA_902800005.1 uncultured Ruminococcus sp.
TACTCGCAATGAACGCCTTCCGCAAACTAAGGGAGGAATTATTGCGTTTGTTCTTACGCTGTTGTCGTTTATCGACGATTATACTACGCGTTCGTGAAAGAGTTTTTCAGTAGAACCTAATCAGATGACTAATCGTTTTCTGGATCGCTTCAAGGAATTGAACGGAACATATATCTGTAATGAGATACTCGGCTGTGATATTACCACGCAGAAAGGCGTTGAATACGCAATAAAGCACGAATTATTCACCACGACCTGTAGAGATATGGTAGCGCTTGCCGTTCAGGTTCTGGAGGAAATCATTGAATAAAAATATACGGGGTAATTGAAATGAAAGACGGAAAATTACCTAATCCAAATATGGTACATCCTATTACGGGATACGAAAATGAAATCTATATCAAACCGACAATCAAAAATCCTAATATCATTGTCGGTGACTTTTCCTATATCGCTGATTCGGATTTTGAAAGTCACGTTACTCACCTTTATGATTGGAATGGGGATAAGCTGATCATAGGCAAGTTTTGTCAGGTAGCATCGGGCGTTGAATTTATGATGAACGGAGCGAATCATCAGATGAATGCCATATCAACCTTTCCGTTCTATACACTGGAAGACTGGGATATGGAGCCGCCTGCAATTTCGGATTTGCCGATAAAAGGCGATACGATTATCGGAAATATCGGTGACGGAGCTATTATTGGCGCAAACAGCGTTGTCGGGCAAAATATTGAGCCATATACAATCGTTGTCGGAAATCCTGCAACTGTTCTTCGCAAACGCTTTGATGATGAGTTGATTGAACTTCTGCTTCGCTTCAAATGGTGGGACAAGAGTATTGACGATATAAACACATTGATTCCGCTTCTAACCTGTAGCAAATTGGATAAAGTCAAGGAAGAAATACAGAAACGGTTAGATTGATAGATTCTGATTTGTTCGATGATTAAAATGGGAGGTTTTGTTTTGATTACTGACTCATATCGCAGTGAAAAGGAATCTATATTTTCACCGGAAGCTTTTTTAGGCGAAAGAAAACACATATGCGATACGGCTATAGCGACCTTTTCGGGTGAGATTTTTAACAGCGTGCTTGAAAAATATCCTCACAAGGAAGTCGCCGATGTAACTACGGTAAACGGCTCCAAGCCTGTGTATTTGCTTGATATCAACGGCAAAAACGTGGTGTTCTATTTATCGGCTATAGGAAGCGCTCTGGCGGGAAACGACATAATAGAGATCAGTTGGCAGACGGGTATCAAATACCTGATTATCTTCGGTTCCGCAGGTTCTTTGGACAATGAAGCGACCGACGGCAGATACGTTATACCGACACAGGCGTATCGCGACGAGGGAATGTCATATCATTACGCTCCGCCGTCTGATTTTATTGACGTCAAAAACAGCGGCAAGCTCGCCGAAATTTTCGAGAAATTAAAGCTTCCGTACGTTCAGGGAAGAATCTGGACGACCGACGCTCCCTACAGAGAAACAAAAACCGCCCTTGCCGAAAGGAAAAAAGCCGGTTGTATAGCTGTTGAAATGGAGGTCGCGGGCGTTCAGGCGGTCTGTGATTTTTACGGCATAGAGCTATACAGCTTTCTTATGACGGGGGATGTTCTCGATTTGGACGAGTACAAGCCCGAAGGCTTGGCATACGCCAACCATTCCCGTGATAAGTTCTTTACGGCGCTTAAAATTTGGGATTGCATATAGTTGTAAATACAGCAATTCTTCATACCGATATAAAAAAGATTGTTAGTAACAATGTAAGTTGGGTTGCCTTTATGATTTATGAGATAATGAGGAAAAGCTATGACAATAAGAGAAATCAAAGATAATGAGCTGAACGAGCTGCTTGCATTATACACCCACCTGCACGAGCTTGACATACCTAAGAACAACGAGCATTTACAAAAAACTTGGGCAGCGATTATGGGCGACAAAAATCATCATATCATTGTCTGTGAGGTTGACGGCAAGCTTGTTTCGTCCTGCGTATGCGTGATCATTCCGAATTTGACGAGAAATATTCGTCCGTATGCTTTTATCGAAAACGTTGTTACACACGCCGATTACAGAGGAAAGGGTTGTGCTACCGCCTGCTTGAATCACGCAAAAGAATTGGCAGAAAAAGCTGATTGCTATAAGATGATGCTGCTCACAGGCTCGCAAAGCGAAAGTACTCTGAATTTATATAAACAGGCAGGCTACAACTGCACGGATAAAACGGCGTTTATACAATGGCTATGAGGGATGAAATAGATGCAAAAAACACACTTGTAAGGAAAAACAGAAAGGTTGATTGAATTGATCATAAACATCAGAAACATCAACGATACAGATCATTATGAAATAGAACTTGTCGCCAAAAGAGCCTTTTGGAATTTGAATATGCCCGGATGTGACGAGCATTATTTGGTACACAGGCTTTGGAATGAGCCGTGCTATATTCCGGAGATATCATTAGCCGCAACCACTGATGAAAAAGTGGTTGGTGCTATTTTGTATTCAAAAGCCAAAATTGAAACCGATCACGGCAGCAAAGATGTTCTGACCTTTGGGCCTTTATGCGTCGATCCCGATCATCAAAGGATGGGTATCGGCAAAAAGCTTTTATTGGAATCTATGAAAAAGTCATTCAAGATAATAAGAAGAAATCGCGGAGGAAGGTCAAATGAAGATCACAGTTATCAACGGAACCGAAAAACACGGTGTGACATACAGAATGAAAGAAATGTTCTTAGAACCATTTAGAGATAGTGCGGAGATTACGGAGTATTATCTTCCCAAGGACGGTCCGGGATTCTGCACGGGATGTACTGCGTGTTTCAGGAATGATCCGAATCGCTGTAAGGACGCCGAAAAGGTGCAGAAGATCGAGAAGTCCCTGCGGGAAGCGGATCTGCTTGTTTTTACATCACCGGCATATGTTTTCCATACAACCGGCGCAATGAAGGCAATGCTGGATCATTTCGGCTATCGATGGATGCCACATCGTCCTGCAAAGGAAATGTTCGGAAAGCGTGCGGTAATCATCACCCAGTGTCTCGGAGCAGGCGGAAAGTCCACCGCAAAAGATATTAAGGACAGCCTTTCCTGGTGGGGCATTTCGACCATTAAAGTCGTAAGTTTCAAGCTGATGTCTGAAATTGACTGGAACATGATCGAGGATAAGAGGAAAGCATCCTTCCAAAAGAAGCTGAGCAGCGTCGCACGAAAAATGCAAGCCATCAATTATGATAAACCTGGTCATACAAATGTTATCGTGAAAGCTAAGTTCTATATGGTAAGAATGCTTCAGACGAGCCTCGGTAAACAGAATCCCGAATACACCGACTTTAAGTATTGGAATGAGAACGGCTGGATCGGTAAAGCAAGACCGTGGAAACAGGTCAAATCAGAAGTATCGTCTTCGACCGATAACATTTTATGAGGTATGCTCCTGCGTATTGCGGGCAGCATAAACTGACATCAGTCAGCATTCAGAGTCAGGAAGCTGCTGATTATCCCTGTTAGAATAGAGCCCGTAAGACAGGAGGGACTGGATTTGGACTGGATCAAAGGCATACAAAGAGCGCTCGATTATACGGAGGCACATCTGACAGAAGAAATCGACTATGACGCGGTGGCGAAAGAGGCCTATTCGTCTTCGTTTCACTTTCAGAGAGTATTCAGCATCATGTGTGGTTTTACCCTTGGCGACTATATCCGTATGAGACGTCTTTCGCTGGCAGCGGATGAGCTTGTTCACAGCGATGAGAAAGTGATCGATATTGCGCTCAAGTTTGGGTATGAAACGCCAGAGAGCTTTACCCGCGCCTTTTCACGATTCCATGGCATTACACCGACTGAAGCCAGAAACGGCGGCACGGTCAAATCCTTTTCCAGACTGTCTGTAAAACTCATTCTGACAGGAGGAACTGAAATGGATTATCGAATTGAGAAACCGGGTGCGATTAAGGTGATCTGCAAAAGAGAAGCTGTTCACAAACCCGAAACCGGCGCAGGAACGCCTGACATTACAGGCTTCTGGACAAAGTGCGGACAGGACGGAACGATGCAGAAGATCTGCGGTTATATCCCTGAAAAGCCGAGACTGGCCGGGCTCCTCGGAATCTGCTTCTCGCTGGAAACGAACGGAGACGTGTTCCCGTATGGAATCGGTGCAGAGTATAATGGAGCACCGGTGGATGGAGATCTTGAGGTTATTGAGCTCCCGGAGTATACCTACGCGGTATTCCCGTTCAAGGGAAAAATGCCAGAAACCTTCATCGAGACATACAGGAAGATCGTCAGTGATTTCTTCCCAAGCAGCGACTGGTACGAATATGCCGCAGGTGTAGAGATCGAGGTATATCCGTCTGATAAAACGGATGATCCTAACTATGCGGGAGAAATCTGGATTGCTGTAAACGAAAAATAAGGTGTTCATGCAGAGAAAGGCCAAGGCTCCCACACTGCCATCACGGGCGGCGGGGAGCCTTGCTTTAAGCCTCGATATCGATTGTGAGACCGGACTTTGTGGTGCTGCTTGATGTAGCGTAAATGCCGTTTGCCCCATATTCCAATCTCAACCGTCGGCTGTTTGGGTAATCTCAGGTCGGGCAGAAGATAATCGCCCTGTTGTGTATAGCTAATTTCAAAATTGTGTTTCATTATAGAATCCTCCAAAAATATATTCATACATATATCACAGCACCCCGATTGCCACATTTTGTTATAGCTTATTATCAGTTTTTCTTTCCCTTAACTTTGCCCTTGCGAGCCTTCGGGAACGATATAATAAAATGTGAAATCCTATGTCCGCATAAAGTGAGCAAACTGCGATAAATACACTGTTTATCAGGCTTTTGGAGGACTTTACTAACAACCTATGATATGCTATAATAACCATAGATTATTTCAAATTCAAATCGGAATTTGCGGAGGTGAACATATGAAAATAGAACACATAGCCATAATTTAGACCTCCTTAACCTTAATTCTCTTAGTTCTTGCTTTTGTGAGCTTGATTAACAGCTCGTCAATGATGTCGGTGTACTTGCCACGTGAGATGAGGTCATTCCTCAAATCAATCAGACTGTTGATGACCGTGCGCCGTTCATCGGGCGTTAGATAGATATGATATTTTGGATTTCTCATTGTGTTTACCTCCGTTTCATTTTGATAATTTCATTATAATCGGAGCTTACCCAAAAATCGAATGTGTGGATAAAAAATCTTTTAAAAACAGAAAAACGCCGTTCCAGCTTTTACACTGAAACGGCGTTCTGTTTTGTGTATCAGAGAACACATCTCACGGCAAATCCGCCGCTGAAAAAGTAGGTGTTCGTCCAATACTTGTTTGTCAAGGGTGAGCAAAAAAGATGAATTTTCTCAAAACC
>CADCCP010000102.1 GCA_902800005.1 uncultured Ruminococcus sp.
CCGCCTTTGATATCGAATGTGAATATCGAGCCGCCGCCGTTTGCAAAATACTGTTTATAGAGTTCATGCTGCGGATGGTCGGGTAATGACGGGTGATTCACCTTTTCAACAAGCGGGTGATTGGAAAGAAATTCAACAACTTTCTTTGTATTTTCGGCATGACGGTCAAGTCTGAGTGAAAGCGTTTCAATGCCCTGTAAAAGCAGGAATGCATTGAACGGAGAAATCGCTGCACCTGTATCTCTCAGAAGTATCGCCCTGATATATGTCACGAATGCAGCCGGACCTACAGCATCATAGAAGGATACACCGTGATAGCTGGGGTTTGGTGCAGCTATCTGCGGATACTTTTCGGCAGACCATGCAAAATTGCCAGAATCCACGATAACACCGCCGAGAGTTGTACCATGACCGCCGAGAAATTTCGTGGCAGAATGTACAACTATATCTGCACCGTACTCTATCGGTCTGATAAGATAGGGTGTACCGAAAGTATTATCTATGACAAGAGGGATATTGTTTTCATGGGCGATCTCGGCAAGTGCCTGTATATCGGGAATATCGCTGTTGGGATTGCCGAGAGTTTCTATGAATATTGCTCGTGTTTTCGGGTTCACAGCGGCTCTGACTTCATCAAGATCGTGAATGTCAACAAAAGTCGTATCAATGGCATACTGCGGAAGGGTATGTGCAAGCAGGTTATAACTGCCGCCGTAGATAGTTTTCTGTGCAACGATATTTTCACCTTTTGTAGCAAGTGCCTGAATAGTGTATGCGATAGCCGCTGCACCTGATGAAACGGCAAGGGCTGCTACACCGCCCTCCAAAGCTGCTACTCTCTTTTCAAGCACATCCTGAGTGGAGTTTGTCAATCTGCCATATATATTTCCCGCATCCGTCAAGCCGAATCTTGCGGCAGCGTGTTCGGAATTGCGGAAGACATAAGAGGTCGTCTGATATATCGGTACTGCTCTGGAATCTGTTGCGGGATCGGGCTGTTCCTGACCTACATGAAGCTGCAATGTTTCAAATTTATATTTACTCATTTTGAATATCTCCTTTAAAAATAAATTATATGGTTTCGGACGGACATCGGTCATACATTCGTCCTAACCTGTAATTTATTCTGAGGAGTCTGGTAAAGATCAGTGTCATAAAAGCACTTCCTGTTAAAAATACTTAATTCCTATCGGGAATGTATGTATTATAACACGCAATTCTTATTTTGTCAATAGGTTTTATATAATTTTTCCCTGTACATTTTATATGCACAGGGAAAGTTTTTTATTACTATAATCCGCCGAACAGGAGGATACTGAATAAACTTCCTATTACAGATTCAAAGAAGTTCTGTATGTCGTCAGCCGTTGCAGTGAGCATATTTTCATTTGAAGATATTTCATTCATTTCGGGGAGGGTGGAATAATAATATTCGGTTGTTGCATCATCGGAAACGACAGTCCATGAGAATGTCACGGAGTCGAATTTTATGACACCCTCTGAAGTTGTCACGACAGGCTCGGAAGTAGCAGAAGCCTTTACGGTACTTTCAAGTGAGTATTTGCCGTTGGAATTGTCACGCACAAGGACATATTTTGCTTCGCTGTCGGGAGTGGAATATAAGAGAGTATAGGTATTCTTCAAAGTGGTCTTTTCACGGCTGATCTCTATCATGGAAGTTGCAGATTTATTGGCTTCTGCGGCAGACGATTGGTTGGGATCATCATTTTCTTTAGCTTTGATGGCATTGGTGGTAATGATGATCTTGTCGCTTTCAGCAGGGGAAGTGCCGAAATATATTCTTGTTTCGGATTTCTCTCCGTTGAGAACGGCATTTATAACGGTCTGCATAAGTGAGTTGTCGGACTTGTTTATATAGTCCTCTATTTTCAGCACCAGTGCAGACATATCCCTGACAAATTCCGTACTCTGATCGTTCAGTTTTTCGATATAGGACATGACATTAGTTTTGACTTCGCCTTTCAGGAAGTCGCTGCTTTCTGCCCACTCCTTCAGATCGGTATAAATAACATTAAGGACATCTTTACCGCTTAGGGTGCGTGTGATGAGATAAACACTTGATTTTTCACTGCCTTCAACGCTCACCTGTTCATCTTTGATCTCTGTTTCGGCAATGCTGTCTATATCATCGCATATCTTTTGATACAGCTTTTTCAGAGATGATCGTGTTTCCTTTTCTTCATCGGAAAGCTGAAGAAATTTGTAAACAAATTCGTAAACGTCCATGATACTGTCATACTGTTCGGGGGTGATATTGAAGATATTTTCGCCCTGATATCCTAATGCAGAGGTCTTGGCTGTTTCACGGAGATTTTCAAGGGGGATGTAATAATCTTTGGCATTTTCACCGCCGACATATTTCATATTAAGACTTTTGAGATTGGCAAAGGCTTCTATGCTCATATCGTTTTTAGTGCCTTTTGTTGAAAGGGAGTAGTAAAGTCTGTTTGAGCTTCTGTCAAATGAGCTGACGGTGATGATAGATTGATTTTTTTTGGTGACGATATTTTTTATTGTACCGGACTTGTTGTTTTCAGGGGAGAATATCCTGATGAGTTCCTCACTTTCGATAAGTTCTTTTGCACTGAGCTGATAGGCATTAACGACAAACTGCGAGGTATGCTCACGCATGAATTTGGTAGATACAGTTTCTATGATGTACTTCACTGCAAAAAATGATGCAATGGAAAGTATCACCATGATACTCAGCACAATGAAAAATATCCTGACCTTGCTTTTTTTCTGTTTAGGCTCTTTCAGATTTGCAAAAGCGGAGCTTGGTACAAAACCGTCCTTGTCAACGGGATCGGGAGTAGTAAGTATGGGAATATCATTCGGTCGGATATAGCCGAGATTTGCCTGTGCGGCATTGTATGCCTGCGTGTTGAAACTCAGCATCTGGGGTTCAAAAGTTTCCTGATCGCCCAGATCCTCCACAGGCATATTACCGATATGTTGGGGAGATCTTACGGCATCGCTGACGGGAGCGGCTTCACTTACCTTCAATTCACGGTTCTCATCAATGAAGCCTTCATCCGACAGCTCCATCTGTACTTCAGGCAGAAGTTCTCCGCAGTCATCACAGTATTTTGCAAAAGGGTTGTTGTCCTTTCCGCATTTCGGGCATAACATGGTTTCCATCTCCTTTTTATTTTTATAATACCATTTTAATCAATAGCTTTGCTCTTGTAAAGGGAATTTTTGATGAATTTTTAAAAAAATATTGACAACGGGACATTTTTTCTTTAAAATTATAATGTTAAAGAGTTTTATGGAATAAGGTGTATAAATGAACATTCTTGCAGTAGGAGATATTGTAGCTTCAGCAGGCTGCGGATTTCTCAGGGAAAGGCTGCCGAAACTGAAAAAAAACGAAAATATCGATCTTGTTATTGCAAATGGAGAAAATTCTGCCGACGGCAACGGCATAACTCCCGTTTCGGCAGATTTTTTGTTGAACAGCGGTGTAGATGTGATAACGCTCGGAAATCATGCTTTCAGGCGTAAGGAGATATATGACGTTCTTGACAAGTCGGAGTGTATCATCAGACCTGCCAACTATCCGCAAAAGACCACTCCCGGCAAAGGCTATATGATATACGACATGGGCAGAGTACAGGTCGCTGTAATAAATCTGTTGGGCTGTATGTATCTCAATCCTCTTGACGATCCCTATACCGTCATTGACGGCATTTTGGAAAAGATAGATACAAAGATGATAATTCTTGACTTCCATGCGGAAGCAACTGCCGAAAAAATGGCAATGGCATATTATCTTGACGGAAAGGTGTCTGCCGTGTTCGGTACGCATACCCATGTGCAGACTTCAGATGAACGTATACTGCCCAAAGGTACGGGATATATCACAGATGTCGGAATGACAGGACCGTATGAATCGGTGCTTGGCATCAGACCTGATATAGCTGTGAGAAAATTCAGGGATAAACTGCCGGTAAAATTTGAAACGGCTGACGGTAAATGCAGACTTGACTGTATAAAATTCACCATAGATGACAAGTCGGGAAAGACCATTGCTTTAAAAAGAATGGAAATTCTCTGAAATTTAACCTAAATAGGCAAGAAGTCCCCCGCTTCTAAAGCGGTGGGATGAATTGCCTGTCAGCCGTAAGGCTGACTTATTATCTCTTGACAATATAAAACAAAGAATGTTACAATAAATNAAGTCCCCCGCTTCTAAAGCGGTGGGATGAATTGCCTGTCAGCCGTAAGGCTGACTTATTATCTCTTGACAATATAAAACAAAGAATGTTACAATAAATGCAGATAAAATCAGAATAAGCCTGTATTACAACAGAGCGAAAACCAAGCCGTAATGCAGAGAATTATGAAAGGAGAATAGATCAGGGGTAATCATTCCCCTATGATAAGGGATTTCCGATAGATATACCTCTATGACTCGTAACCAATCGAGAATGAAAAGTGCAAAGTCAGTTTTGCGGACAAATCTATCACAACCGTGGGACACACGGGGATGGCTCGTTGATACTGTACAGGTTGCTGTACTTGAGCGAGAAGCCCCCGCTCTTAAAGGTTTCATCAAAATCATCACCCAATTCCGTTGCAGGTGCCATCGCAGGAGTTATCAGAGATTACGGCTGTGTGGAAGTACAGGCTGTCGGTGCAGGTGCTACCAATCAGGCTCTCAAATCTATCGCTGTCGCAAGAGGCTACCTTGCACCTATGGGTATCGATCTCGTTTGTATACCTGCATTCACCAGCATAGATATTGACGGTATCGAGCGTACCGCTATGAAGCTCATAGTTGAAACAAGATGAAACGCCCTGAAATTACGACATTTATTTTTGTAAAGGAAGTGCGAAACAATGATAAACGGTTCTTGTTATAAAAATGCACTCATTTCAGGTGCAAACAACATCATCAATCATAAAGAAGAAATTAACGCTCTCAATATCTTCCCCGTTCCCGATGGCGATACAGGTACAAATATGTCCATGACAATATCAGGTGCTGTCGAAACTCTTGAAAATACAGATTTCCAAAGTGTTTCCGAAGCTGCTTCCGCTGCTGCTTCCGCCATGCTGAAGTCTGCACGAGGCAATTCCGGTGTTATCCTTTCACTGCTTTTCAGAGGTATCGCAAACGGCTTCAAAGGCAAAAAGGATATTGACGGAAATGACCTTGCCGCTGCCATGCGTGAGGGTGTCACGACCGCATATAAAGCCGTCATGAACCCCACCGAAGGCACCATCCTCACCGTTGCAAGAATGGCGTGTGAAGCAGGTGAGCTTGCTTCCGAGACCGAAGACGATGCCATCTCCGTATTCGGTACGATATGCTCCGCAGCAAATACCGCTCTCGAAAGTACACCTGATATGCTTCCCGTTCTTAAAAAAGCAGGCGTTGTCGATGCAGGCGGTCAGGGACTCTGCATGATATTTGAAGGTATGCTGTCTCTTATCCGTGACGGCATAATGATAGAAAACAAGTCAGCCTCCTCCGAAGGCAGAACCGACAAAGAAGAATCTACAGCGGAATTTTTCAGAAATGCCGCTGCCGAATATGACTCCGTCATAAACTTCACTTACTGTACGGAATTTGTTATAGGCAAGAATACGGAAATAACAAAAAGCAGTCTTGAACTCAAGGCTTTCCTTGAAACACTCGGTGACTGTGTTGTTGTTGCAGACGACGACGATATAATAAAAGTCCATGTCCATACCGAACATCCCGGTAAGGCTATTGAAGAAGCTCTCACATTCGGTCAGCTTCTCAACGTAAAAATAGAAAACATGAAGGAGCAGCACAGAAAGGCTGCCGAAAAATATGCCGCTGAAAAGGCAAAGGCTGAAGCTGAAGAAAAAAAACGTCAGTCTTTAAAGCCCGTTGCACCTGTTGATGAAATAGGCTTTGTGTCCGTTGCAACAGGTGACGGCATTATCGAAGTGTTCAAAGACTTGGGCTGTCATCGTATCGTCAGCGGCGGTCAGAGCATGAACCCGAGTACAGAAGATATTTTTGCAGCAGTTATGGCAACTCCTGCAAAAAATGTATTCGTCCTGCCCAACAACAAGAATATCATTCTTGCTGCCGAACAGGTAATTCCTATGGTAAAAGACAGAAATGTCATCATCGTTCCCACAAAGACCATTCCTCAGGGACTTGTGGCACTCATTGCTTATTCCGATGACGCTTCCCCCGAACTCAATGCCGAATATATGATCTCGGCAGCTAAAAAAGTCTCTACAGGTCAGGTCACTTATGCCGCCAGAAATTCCGAGTTCGGTAATACCAAGATCAAAGAAGGCGAGATAATTGCCCTCAACAACGGCAAACTCACCCATAAAGACAAGGATGCTGTACACGCTGTCGTTAAATTGGCAAGAGAAATGGTGAACCGTGATACTAACTATGTCACCATCATCTACGGTAACGGCATTACCGATGCTCAGGCAGATGCCGCTTTACAGTCCATACAGTCAAGAGTCGGCTCAAATGTAGAGGTATCTCTTATAAACGGCGGTCAGCCTATCTATTACTTCATTCTTTCAGTTGAATAAATTTAACGGCAGACCATTATAATATAGGTCTGCCTTTTAATTAATATTAAAAGCAGCGGCAGGGACGGAGTGCAGCAGTATCCCCTGCTGACAAAACAGGTCGTCTTGAAGCAATTAACTGCCGTGTATGTATCGAAACAAGGAGGAAATTTTCTTGCAGCAACTTTTACAGACTACCATCCAGTATATCAAAGGTGTTGGACCTAAAAAAGCTGAATCATTCAAAAAACTCGGCATTGCCACAGCAGGTGATCTGCTTGAATTCTATCCGAGAACATATGAGGACTGGAGTCGGACCGTGATGATCGCAGATGCTCCTCAAAACAGGAACTGCTGTATCAAAGCAAAGGTCTGCAAGGCTTTTCAGCCCTCTGTTATCAGATATAATCTTGTCATCTATAAGCTGTCCGTAACTGACGGTGAAGAAGATATGATCGTCACTTTCTTCAACCAATCCTACACCTATGAAAAACTCAGAGGCGGCGGTGAATTCCTCTTTTACGGCACAGTCAGATATAACGGTTATTCACTTGAAATGACCTCTCCGTCGGTGCTTGAAACGGCTGATATGTATATCCATCCCATCTATCCCCAGACGGCAAGCCTGAATTCCAGACAAATCGAAAAGGCTGTCTCACAGGCTTTGAAGATGCTGCCCCCAAATATCGTTGATCCCGTGCCGGAAAGTATCCGTAAACAATACGGTCTTTGCGGTCTCGGCTATGCCGTCAGGAATATACACTTCCCTGAAAGCAATGAGGCTCTCGAACAGGCAAAGCAAAGACTCGGATTTGATGAACTCCTCGTTCTCCAGCTTGGCTTGGCACGACTTAAAGGTGATAGAAAAGAATCTGTTGCCCACAGGATAAAAAAAGATTTTACAAGGGATTTCTGGAAATTACTGCCGTTCAAGCCCACAAACGCTCAGGAACGTGCTGTTGGTGATTGCATACATGACATGAAGAATAATGCCTATCCGATGAACAGGCTCGTTCAGGGAGATGTCGGCTCAGGCAAGACTGCCGTTGCTGCAGCGGTCTGCTATACTGCCGTCAAAAACGGCTCGCAGTGTGCATTCATGGCTCCTACTGAGATACTTGCCGAACAGCATTTCAGAACGCTCTCCGCACTTTTCAAGGATACTGATGTGACAGTAGGACTGCTCACAGGCTCAATGAAAGCCTCACAGAAAAAAATTATGCATGAAAATATAAGAAACGGCTCTGTTGATATAGTTATCGGCACTCATGCCCTGATCTCCGACAGCGTGGAATTTTCCTCACTCGGTCTTGTCATTACTGATGAACAGCATCGTTTCGGTGTGGGACAGCGTTCTAAGCTCATTGCAAAAGGTGAAGATCCGCATATTCTTGTCATGTCCGCAACGCCTATCCCTCGAACACTTGCACTTATGATATTCGGTGATCTGGATTTGTCTGTACTGGACGAGTTCCCGCCCGGCAGACAAAAAATTGATACTTTTCTCATAGACAGTTCCATCAGGGAACGTGCTTACGGCTTTCTTAAAAAAAATATCGACAGCGGACAGCAATGTTATATCGTCTGCCCTCTTGTCGAGCAGAATGATGAGATACCCCTCGTATCAGCGGAGGAGTATAATAAAAGTCTTGACGAGACGGTCTTGAAGAACTGCCGTCGAGCCGTCCTTCACGGCAGGATGAAGGCTTCCGAAAAAGAACGTATCATGCGTGAATTTTCGGACGGCGATCTTGATCTTATCATTGCAACGACCGTCATAGAAGTAGGTGTGGATGTGCCGAACAGCACCATCATGATGATAGAAAATGCAGAGCGTTTCGGGCTTTCACAGCTCCATCAGCTCAGAGGGCGTGTCGGACGAGGTAAACAGAAATCTTACTGTATACTTGTTTCCGACAGCCGTAAAGAAAACACTGTAGAACGTCTGAAGGTCATGTGTAAAACGAATGACGGTTTCAAGATAGCCGATGAAGACCTGAAACAGCGTGGTCCCGGTGACTTTTTCGGTGCAAGACAGCATGGTCTTCCCGAACTGAAGATCGCAAGCCTTTCTAACGTCGAGACTATCGACAATGCACAACTTGCCGCTCAAAAGATACTTGCTGTTGATCCCCTGCTCAAAGAACACTCGGAACTTGACGTTGAAACTAAAAGATTATTTGAGTCTGTCGGTTCGACAGAAAGACTTCAATAATTTAAAAGTTGTTGACTTTTGAATGAAAAATATTACATCAGGCTCGCATGATGTCAGAAAAGATCGTGAAGGTAAACTTACGCATAAGCCCAAAAGACAGGGGACTCACAGTTCTCTGTCTTTTTTTGCATAAAAATCTGAAAATATCAGAAAATTATTTCCGGAAAATTACATCGAACTCACGTTTTTTTATGTTTGGTTATTGAAATAATCGTTCAAATGAGTTAGAATAATAACATAAAGTAAAAAAGGAGGCTTTTAACAGTTAAAGCAATCCTATAAAAAGTCATAAGGATATGTTCACTTTTATGATTTTTGTAGCATATCAAAACAATTTTCAAAAAGAAAGAGAGGTGAAAACCGTTATTGAGAAATTGACAAAAGTAAACTTTTATGTTAAAATCAGAGAAGATACGAAGC
>CADCCP010000103.1 GCA_902800005.1 uncultured Ruminococcus sp.
CAAGTATACCTATAAGGTAGATACTCTGAGTTCAAATGTTACCGCTTCACATGTGCACACCTACCACGTTCAGACAGCAGGCAATAAGCTGAACGTAAAGTGTGACGGTGAACCGGGCGACTATGAGACGATTGCAGAGCTGACGATTGCCGAAGGTAACTATGAATACGGCGATAGAGTCGATATCGAAGCAAAGGCATATGCACGTTCTCGTTATGATGTAGCAGAAACCGATGTTGAATTCGGTGGTATCTACTTCAAAAATAAGGAAAATATGTCGATCTCTACAACAACTATGCCCACTGCCCTTGGCAAATACAGCGTTGAGATCGGTGCTACTTTCTTCTTAAAGAACCACACAAGATATTCTCTGTATAAGGAATTTGAGATCGGCAAGAAGGATATTGCACACCTTGTGAAGCCTTATGATTCAACTGCCGAGAAGAAGGACTATATCACAGTTGCTCTTAAGCCCGCAGAGGGTGAACCGGTTCCGGGCTATACCGTAGAGTATGACGGCAAGCTTTATACCCCCGTTATTAAACTGGTCAACTCTGTTTATGACTACGACCTGAATAAATATGAGGAAACCGAACTGGTAGAAAACACAGACTACACCGCAACTCTGACGCCTCAGTCAAATGCCGGTGTCTATACAGTAAAGATCACCGCTAAAGAAGGCAGCAAAAACTACAAAGGCGAGGGCAGCTTTAATTGGAATATCACAAAGAGAAACTTCGTTGGTCTGAGTATTACTGACAACCGCACGGCAGAAGAAAAGGTCTATGACGGACAGGCTGTTGCAAAAAGTGACTTCACAGTTTCCGGTCTCGGCACAGAAGCTAACCCCGGTACAGCAAAGGGCAACACCTTTACCTACAAGTGGTACAAGAGGGATACAGACCCCGAAAGCCAGACCGTTAGCCAGTTCGTTGCTATGAACGAGAGTCTTACTCCTGTAGACGCCGGCGAATATAAGGTTGAGATAACCGTTCATAATGATAACTACAATGATACTACTCTTGAGAAGAACTTCACGGTCGAGCAGAGAACAGCAACCATTATGCCGAAAGGGGAAAATAACATCACTTACGGCGATGACTTTGATCCGAAAAAACTCAAATATGATGTCAGCGGCTTAGTTCAGGGCGATACACTCGACATGAGAGACGTTCATCTTGATGTTATTGACGATGAGGGTGACGCTTTTGCAGCCGGCGATATCCTTAATGCAGGCAAATATGATTATGTTCTTGATACAGAAGAGGATGAGAACAATCCTAACTATAGGATCGTTCTGTCAGAGGAGTCTAAGTTCATAGTAACAAAGAAAGCTCTTACAGCTTCTATGTTCACCGTTGACCCGCTTGAGCTTACTTACAACAGCAAGGAGCAGAAAGTTACAGTAACAGCCGAAGATACCAAGATGGTAAAAGTAGAGCCTGAAAGCTATGAAACAGGATTTACGTACCGCCTTATCGAAAATACTGACTGGACGATCGTTAACAACACCAACAAGGGTACAAATGTCGGTCAATACACCGTAATTGTAGAGGCAACAGAGGACGGCAACTACAAAGGTACTGTTGAACTGACCGATAAGAAGTGGTCGATCATTGCTGAGAATATCAATGAAGCTGGTGTTGATGTTGTTCCTACAACGGCTACTTATACAGCAGAAGAGATCACTCCGACAGTAACTGTTACCTACGATGGCAAAAAACTCATCAAAGGTACGGATTATGATTTGGCTATCGAATCCGGTACTAATGTAGGCGAATACAATTGGTCTGTAACCGGTAAGGGCAACTTTAAAGAGACAAAGACCGGTAAATGGACGATCACTCCCGCTGATATTTATAGCGTAAAGGTGTCCAGCCGCAACAAGGTCTATGATGGCAAGGCTGTTGAGGACAAGGACTTCCGTGTTACCACCAAGCTTTTGGAAGGTAAGGCAAATGCCGACGCTCTTGCACCGAATGACGCTAATATCAGCTACACCTATAAGTATTATTCAGTCACAGAAGAAGGTCAGAAAGGTACACTGCTTACCGCAGCACCGAAGGATTCAGGCACATATATTGTTGCTGTTACAGCAGATGCGGGCAATAACTTCAATAAAAAGACGGAAGATCATAAATTTATCATCAAGAAGAGAAAAGTAGAGCTTTATCCTAATGAGGGTCAGTCTGCTTCTTACGGTGCAAATTATTCTATCACTTTCACCTATGAAAGAGCCGAGGAAGGCACCATAACAGGTGTTGTCGGAAATGATACTCCTGATTTCAGCAATGCACTGATGGTTGATACGTCAGCAGGCAACGGCACAGGTTTCTATCCGATAGTTATCAATTCTGCTTATGAAGACACCTATAACAACTATACACCGTGGTGCGATGGAACCGTTGACTTTGAGATAACAAAGACTCCGCTTGTTCATGAGTGGTTCACACTTGAGTATGATGGCAGCAATGAGGCTTTCTCAGAAACAACGACATTTAACGAAAATGCTGTTAAGGTCAAGGTTGTGCCGACAATTGCTGCTCCGGCAGACATTATGGATGAAGTGGATATATCCGGTACAACAGTGGCTTATTTGCCCGAAGCAGATACCTACAAGGTTTATGTAAAGGCAAAGAAGACATCAAACAAGTATATTGGCACCGAGACATATCAATGGAAAATCGGCGAAAGGGAAATGGCAGCAATTGTTATCGTTGATGACAATTCATCAAGTGAAAGCAGCGGAAGCAGCGGAAGCGGCTACTACTATAACGCTAAGACACCTGCTGTTGACATCATTTCAAACGATTCCGATGGTATTGACGTACTGCCTAAAAATGTTGAAAAAACATACACCTATTATAGGGTTGATACCGATCCCGAGACCGGCGACTCGAAAGCAACAAAGCTTGATGGTGCTCCTGTTGATGCAGGTGACTACAGAGTAGTGGGTACTGCAACAAAGAAGGGCTACAAGATCAATGTTGAGGATGCAACCTTTACCATCAATAAGAGAACCATTCCCATCCTGATCGATCCGAATGTTCTGACAGCTTATTACAACCCGACAGGAACTTATGAGATCCCGTATAAAGAGTCTGTGAATGTCAAGTTTGAATCGTATTCTTATTTGGGAATTGATCAAGATGAATTGGATGAAGATTTCTCCCGGAATGGCGAATTTATGCTGCCCGCTGACAGAGCGAAGGGTGCAAAGGTTGTCGGCACTATCCGTCCTAAATTGGCAGAAGGTGACACTGTATTTGAAGTAGGCAAGAAATATGCACTTGACCTCAGCAATCTTAAGGTACAGTTCTCGGACGGCACCTACAGCAGCAACTATGCTTTTGCACTTTCGGGTGGTGATTTGAATGCAGATGAAGAGATCTTCACTATCGTTTCTGCTCCCGTTAAGGACAGCTGGATCGTATTTGATAATGAAGGTGGCACATTCCCCAAGTATGACATCGGCGAAACCGAGGTAAACTTCAAAGTTTACTACAACGGCGTTGTTTCAGATGAAAATCTGCTCGTAAAAGACAGTGATTATCAAATAGCCGGCGATACTTCTGCAGAGGACAACGGCGATGCTCACATTGTCCAGATCAAGGGTATTAACAACTACACAGACTTTGCCGAGAAAGTATGGACACTTGCTTATGATGAAGAGGATAGAGCTGCTGCATTGAAGACCTTTACTGAGAACGACAATGTAACAGTTGCTCTGACAGATGCAACAGCAGGCCTTAAGAACGGTCAGAAAAAGATCACTACCAAAGTGGTCGGCACTGTTAATGATGGCTTTACTATCACAAGAACCGGTGTTGTCTACTACACAGGTGATAACGCACAGGCAACACTTACACGTGAAAATGCTGTACAGTACGCGTAGTAGGTTATGTTGTAGCTAACAACGGTAGGTATGAGACGGTCATCTACACAGAAGAACAAACTTGGACTTATGATGACCTTGTCAATTATACAGTTTCTGTAGTTGGCGGCACAATAATAGGAACAGAGGATGCTGACTATGCGACCTATAACGGCACACAGATCAAGAATGACAAGCCTGTTATCAAAGTAAAAGTGGCTGACGTACCGGAAGGTCAGAAGTTCTATTGTTGGGAGAAGAACGGTGTTATAGCTTCCTACAATGAATCTTTTGCATTTAGTATGCCCGAAAAGAATGTAACGGTTTCTGCAGTATATGTTGATGCTGATGAAGAGATCGAAGCAAAGGCTGCTACCTATATCGATTCGATTACACCTACTACAACTGCAGATGGAAAGAGAAAGATTTCTTATGTTACCATGAGCAGTGTGCCGATCGGTTGTAATATAGTGCAGGCCGGTTTGATTTTCGCACTGAATAAACCGGTTGACAAAAATACACTGATAAAAGCAAATTATCCCGACAATGTCAGAGGCAAAGCAACCAATGCTACAAACTATAAGTACACATGGACAAAAGGCTATAATGACAACGAGGTCTATTATGTAAGAGCTTTTGTAGAGTATGAACAGGACGGCATTAATAAGGAAGCCTACGGTGATGATGTTTATAAGGTAACCTTTAAAGGTTATGAACTTGTTGAATAAGACAAGTGTTAACCTACAAACGAGTAATATATGGAGGTGGATTCCAGTGAAATATGAGAAACTCGAATTAGAAATTGTCGGCTTTGATGTTGAAGATGTTATTCGTACATCATGCACTGATGATAGTACCGGTGGTTATGACGAAGGCGGCAACGAAGAAGAGTAAGCACAATTTCAGATTGGACATGGATGAACTGCCATAACGCGCAGACAGCTGCGGCTGCCTGCCGTTTTGACTTATAGTAGAGCTTCCTTTGGAGGAATCATAATGAAAATAATCAAAAAGGGCGATAAAAAGGTCGTTGGCATTATATCAAAAAAGAAAATATTGCAGGATGCCCTGTACAGGGTATCGGGCTTTGTGTACCCTTTTGCTGAAAAAGGTGTGTACCTGCTGAGAAACACCCTGAGCGGACAGGTCGCAAGCCTGACCGAAAAGGAATGGGACGCTTTTCAAAGACTAACTGCCGAGCCGAAGGATAGCAGCTTTCTTGAAGAAAACGGACTGACTGAGCTTGCCTGCCTGTGTTTTATCGTGGAAAGCGATCACAGCGAAGCAGAGCAGTACCGGCAGGTTAGCGACATACTGAATATAATGTTGTCCAAAAAGCCCGGATTGAAAACCTATACCATACTGCCGACAACGTGCTGTAATGCAAGGTGCGTTTACTGTTATGAGGAGAGTATCAGGCAGGTCACAATGTCAAAAGAAACGGCTGACAGACTGATAGATTATATCTGTGAAACACGCTGTGAGGATGAAATAACGCTGTCGTGGTTCGGCGGTGAGCCGTTGCTTGCACATAAAACAATATCATATGTCTGTCAGATGCTCAAAGACAGAGATGTACCATTCAGGTCAAAGATGGTGACTAATGCAAGCCTGCTGACAAAGGAAGTGGCACACACCGCAAAAGAGCTATGGAACTTGAAAAAAGTTCAGGTATCCCTTGACGGTATGCCGTCTGATTATGAGGAAAGAAAACGATACCGTCAGCCTGAAAAGCATAACCATGAAACCGTTATCAGGTCGATACATTACCTTGCGGACGAAGGAATCAATATCAATCTTCGTATAAACTTTGACAGAAACAATATTTCTGGTATCAAGGAATATCTTGCTTTTCTTAGAAAGGAATTTGCCGATAATGAAAATGTCAGTGCTTATCTCGGCATACTGTTTCAGGAAAAACACACCGATCAATACCTTGAACTGTACCGTAAAGTGTTTGAACTGAGCCGGTATATGAGGGAGATCGGTCTGCCGCAGGGGAGCAAGGATAAAAAGCAGGCGGGATTCAAGATAAACTACTGCATGGCTGACAGTATGGACAGCAGTATAGTTATCGACCCGCAGGGAAAGCTTTACAACTGTGAGCATTTGCCCGAAAACCGGACATGGGGCAGTATCTTTGACGGCTGTACCGATACGGAATTGTACGAAAACTTAAAGCAGCCTGCCGATATAGACGAAAAATGCAGGGAATGTACCTTCCTGCCTTATTGTACGCCGTTCTACAAGAACGGATGTCCGGGTTGGTTTGAACATTGCCGAGATTATATGGAAATTAAGACTTTCTATGCACTCGGTAATATTGCCTCGACTATAAAGACACAATAGTTTTTGACAAAATCAAAAAAAATAAGCAGCTTCCGGCAGAGTACCGCACCAAAATGGTGTTTTACTCTGCCGGTTTTTATACAAAACGTGCTTGAGCGTTTTTCAGTTCTCTCTTGTATTTGTAATGAAGATTTCTTGCAATGCCTATCATTCGCATACAGTCCAAATCGGTATCAATACTGTGCTTTGATAAAAATAAGGGTAAGATGCAAAAAATTACAGTAAAATGCATTTAAAGAACGATAATTGTATTCATGATGTGCCTTGTATTGTATTTTATAATCTTTGGTTGAAAATCTTGACATATTAAAAAACAAATGATACGATATAGTAGTAAATATAGCCGTATCGTTGATACTGCATCGGCTGTCGTTACCGAAAATACTACTATGATCGAGCAGAGAGGATTTTTATGAAACACAATTCAAATTTATTCACTAAAATTTTAGTTTCGTTGACACTGTCGGCAACAGTCCTGTTTACAGCGGTTCCCGTTGCAGCTCAGGAAAATGACGATTTGAGTATGCTTGCTGATAACAATATTCCTGTAGTTTACATCACCGTTGACGAAACAGCCGAAGGTTTTTCGACATTTGAGGAAGTGAACGAAAGTCCTGACCATTCTGCAAGATGTACGGGTACTGTCAGAATAGACGTTCCTGACGGTTATACAGGAGATTACAGTGATACTGTCCTTGAGGACACAGAAGAATTAAAGCTTGACTATATGCGTGGCAGGGGAAATGTCACATGGGAATATGCAGATAAAAAACCCTATAAAATAAAATTCGACAAAAAACAGGATCTTCTTGGAATGGGCAAAAATAAGCATTGGGCACTCCTTGCCAACCGTTTTGACGGAAGTATGCTCAGAAACAGGCTTTCAATGTATATAGCCTCTCAATTCGGCATGGAATATACTCCTAAAATGCTTCCCGTTGACCTCGTGATAAACGGTGAATATATGGGCAGTTATTACCTTTCCGAAATTGTGAGAGTCGGAAAAAACAGAGTTGATATAGATGAACTCACCCCTGATGACAATGAAGAACCCAATGTTACAGGCGGTTATCTTCTTGCAATAGAATCCTATTTTTCCATAAAGCCTGAACCTGAACAAAATACTGTTACTACACAACGCAGTGAGTCTTTTTCATTTAAAAGTCCTGAATTTTACTCGGAAGATGCTGATGACATAACGGGTACACCTCAGCAAAAAAATTACATAGAACAATATCTTAATGATATGGAAAATGCTATTTTTGGAGATGACTTCAAAAACAGCAAAGGCATTTCTTATACGGAATATCTTGATGTTCAATCGGCAGCGGATTTCTGGTGGATGCAGGAATTTACCGTAAACAGTGATGCTTTTAATACATCAAGCAATTATCTCTATAAAAAACGTGACGGCAAATTGTATTTCGGACCTGTCTGGGATTTCGATTACTCCATGGGACTTCTTGAGTCCGAAACATACAGTTTCAACCATTCTTACTATTCATGGCTCACACATCTCAGAGAATATGACTCTGATTATCAGCAGATTTTGAAAGATCGCTGGAAAGTGCTTGATCCTATTATTACAGATGTACTCAAAGAGGGAGGAGTGCTTGACCGATATATCATTGAACAGAGAAATTCAGCTAAAGATGATAATGCACTTTGGGGATCGTCGTATTCATTTAATAAACTTTCCGGATTTGAACAGGAAGTTGAATTTTTAAGAACATGGCTCAAAGAAAGACAGGCTTGGATCAATGCAAATATTGATACAAAACTGACTCATGCTTATGTTACCGTCACGTTTAAGTCCGATGGTGAAGTTATAGACTCATGCACAGTTCCGGGCGGTACGATAAATTCATGGTTTTTTCCTTCAATGCCTTATGATGAACACAGACCTTTTTATGGCTGGAATTACGAAAATGGGGAAACATTTAATTGGGATACAAAAGTAATGGAAGATACTGTCCTTATAGCAAACTATGGAAGTACAGATGAACCCGAAATCTCAGATGAACCCGAAATCTCAGATGAACCTGAAATCTCAGATGAACCCGAAATCTCAGATGAACCTGAAATTTCAGACGAACCTGAAATCTCAGATGAACCTGAAGTCTCAGATGTTTCGGAAACATCTGACGTATCGGAAATTTCAGATGTTTCAAAAACGATCGAAGTATCTCAAAAGACAGATACATCTGTCAATACAAACAGCCGATCAACAGAAAATTCCAATACTTCATCTCAGACGAATTTAAATAATACAGTCAATACAGGAGAAAATTCACCTTTACCATTTTTTATAGCAGTATTTATTATTTCTCTTTCAACGATGGCATTCATAAATAAAAAGGGTAAGGATAGTCGCTGACCTGCAACTGAAAAAATCCCACAGAAATTCAGAAGTTTCTGTGGGATTTTTGAAATTGTCAATATTACTTGACACAATTTGAACGAACGATTTCAGGCAGCTAATGAAGCATTGCCGTAGAAAAGTCGTGATGGTGTATAATAAAATTTGACACTTTCCTAAATATACTTTCTTTGATTAGATCGTGTCAAGTTTTATTATACACCATCATCCTGTTATCAATATTTAGACTTTACAAAGCACTAATATCAAACGGCTGCTCGTCAAAGATGAGGAAAATAACTTCGGTTATCATTTTTCTGATGAAGATTTCTATGTTTATATCACAGCTCACGAATATAAACACTATTAAGGTTATTCACCGAAATTCAAGGAAATCTGCATGAACGCAAAGCATAACTCTACCATATTCAATTTCTTGTGAGTTCAAACACGGAGTCGGATTATTATATCCTGACTCCGTGTTTTTCAATACGCTTGTTTTTTGACACTTACTGTGAAATTTTTTCTTTTGAATGATATTGACACCTTCCATTAAACATGATAGTATATTAGTTAGACTTAACTAACTTGAAGGAAAGGGGCAGAAAATGATATATGTTTTTCAGAATATGCTGTATTGCCTGTTGTTTATTGCAATGGTAAAGATGGGTGTCGGGAATAATGCTTTGAACGGTTTGTATTTTTATCCGAAAGCGGTTCGAGAAAGAGTATATGAACTCGGCTTGACTGACAGGCAGACTGTTAAAAAGAAAAAAATCCTATTTATGACGGCATTCTATAGTAAACGACATTTTTATTTACCTATTGTAGAGTTGTTAAAGGAGTGGAGTGTGGAGAGTGAAGAGTGGAGCTGTTTAATTCAAAAAATAGATACTCTCAACTCTTAACTCTCCACTCTGAATGAGTAATATCCGTTGACGTTTACTATTGATTTGCAAAGAATACGAAAATTGCTGTTGATAGGATTTTTTGACGGATCGCTTGTTCTTGTCGGCGATATGCTGCTTGGGTGGGGAACGGCGGTTTCGGGTACTTCGGGACTTGAAGCAAATTATTCAAGATATATCGGTGTTTCGGACAGTCGTATATTTTGGTCGACACTTCTCGGAACGATAGGAATACCTCTTGAATGTATGAGTTGGTTCGGTATTTATCGTCTTACGGCAGAGCGTTCTACACGTCATGCCCATGCTTACCGTGCAGGCATTTTCGGTTGTCGGGATTGTGTCAAGTTTTATTATACACCATCAAAAAAAAGGAGAGCAAGAAAATGAAACAAAAGAAACAAAACGAGATTTTTGTACTTCTCGGATATGCCGGAAAGTACAAGGTGCTGATATTTTTAGGGATGTTCCTCTCAGCAGTTGCCATGATAATGGGTATGATCCCATACGTCTGCATCTGGCTGGCGGCAAGAGACCTTATAGGTGCTGCACCGGACTGGACGAAGGCGACGGAGATCGCAAAATACGGCTGGCTGGCGTTCGGGTTCGCCTTCGGCGGCATCATAGTATATTTCCTTCTTTGACAGCAACGCATCGGGACTTCTTCGCAACCGTCTTGACGGAGGTGCAGCCGAGACAGAAACACTGCTCGCACATAATCTCGCCGATATCGTCGGAACGGCGGCAATGTTTATCGGGATGATCGTTCTGATGTTCGTTTTTGACTGGCGAGTGGGTGCTTCGTGCCTTGTCGCCGCTGTTATCTCAGTAGGTGCAATGTTTGCCATGATGGGTGGCAAGAACGCAAAATTGATGATGGAGTACCAGACCGCACAGGACGTTATGAGTAAGGCGGGCACAGAATACGTTCGCGGAATACCTGTCGTCAAGGTCTTTCAGCAGACCGTTTATTCCTTCAAAGCGTTTAAGGCGGCGATCGAGGATTACAGCAATAAAGCGGAAAAATACACCGGCGGCGTCTGCTGCGTTCCTCAGTCCGTCAACCTGACTGCGACCGAAGGCGTATTCATCTTCCTTGTTCCTGCGGTACTGCTTATAGCACCGTCTGCATTCAGCGGCGGAGATTTTGCGGGATTTATCACGAATTTTGCTTTTTACGCTGTATTCTCGGCGATAGTTTCAACAGCACTCGCTCGCATTATGTTTGCGGCAAGCGGTCTTATGCTCGCAAAGACAGCACTTGCCCGTATTGACACGGTCATGAACGCACCAACGCTCGAGATTACAGATAACCCGCAATCTCCCAAGAATAACGGAGTTGAGTTCAAGGACGTTACGTTTACTTATGACGGTGCGGACGTTCCGGCACTCGAACACGTTTCCTTCAAGGTTCTGCCCGGTCAGACGGTCGCACTTGTCGGTCCGTCTGGCGGCGGAAAGACTACTGCGGCAAGCCTGATACCGCGCTTCTGGGATGTTTCATCCGGCGAGGTGTTTGTCGGGGATGTCAATGTTAAGGATATCAACCCTCATGTACTTATGGATAAGGTCGCATTCGTTTTCCAGAATACCCGGCTTTTCAAGACATCAATACTTGAAAACGTTCGTGCAGCTCGTCCGGACGCTTCGAGAGAAGAGGTACTATCAGCACTTCACGCGGCACAGTGTGACGATATCATAGAAAAACTTCCGAATGGAATAGATACGCTGATAGGCTCGGAGGGTACATATCTTTCCGGCGGCGAACAGCAGCGAGTATCTCTCGCAAGAGCGATACTGAAAAACGCACCGATAATCGTGCTTGACGAGGCAACGGCGTTTGCCGATCCCGAAAACGAAGCTTTGATACAGAAGGCACTGAAAACCCTGACTGAGGGACGCACAGTCATTATGATCGCACACAGGCTCTCAACGGTCGTAGGTGCGGATAACATAATCGTGCTTGATAACGGTCATATCGTTGAAGAGGGCAGACACAACGTACTTGCATCCGGCAAAGGACTGTACGCACGGATGTGGAACGAATACAATCAGGCGGTCAGATGGAAGATCGTTTCAGTGAAGGAGGGCTCGTAAATGATGGGAAAAAAGTTTCAAAAGAAATACGCTCTGACCGATAAGGGTTTTAGAAATATGAGGATCGGTGCCGCATGGACGGTGGTCGTAAACCTCATTATGATGGCAGGTATGGGCATACTTTATTTTCTGATGCAGGGATATATGGATACGCTGACAAACGGAGCCGCACTTCCAAATGCATGGATATTTTTGGGACTTGTCGCCGCATTCATTGTTTTGTCCTTTTTTACACATTTAGAGCAGTACAAAACAACCTACGGACTTGTATATAAAGAGGTCAAGGATACCCGCATTTCTCTTGCGGAGCGCCTGCGCAGGCTTCCGCTCGGATATTTCGGCAAGCGCGATCTTGCCGATCTGACCGAAACGGTAATGGGCGACGTCAACCGTCTGGAGCACGTCTGGTCTCACTGTCTCGGCTATCTGTACGGTGCGTACATCTCAACGGCGATAATTGCAGTAATGTTGCTTGTCTATGACTGGCGTATGGCACTTGCTTGTCTTTGGGGCGTGCCGGTCGCATTCCTGCTTCTTTTCGGCAGCAGAAGAATACAGAAACGTGCTTCTGAAAAGCTGAAAGCCGATGCACTTGCAGTTTCCGACAATATTCAGGAATCGCTTGAAAATGTCCGTGAGATAAGGGCAACAAACCGCGAAAAGGAATACCTCGACCGCCTTTACAAAAAGATCGACAAATTTGAAAAAACAAACCGCAGGGGTGAGCTTGTGATCGGTCTGTTTGTAAACGCCGCATCTGTCATTATGCGTCTCGGAGTTGCCACGACTATACTCACCGGTGCTTCACTCATTCTTTCGGGTAAAATAGACTTTATGCTGATGTTCATGTTTCTTATGGTCATCACACGAGTTTATGCACCCTTCGATCAGGCTTTAGCTCTGATC
>CADCCP010000104.1 GCA_902800005.1 uncultured Ruminococcus sp.
AGCTGCGGTTCATGTTCCGGTATGTACACCGCCAATTCCATGAACTGCTTAACGGAAGTTCTCGGTATGGCTCTCAGAGGAAACGGCACTATCCCTGCCGTATATTCCGAGAGAATACAGCTTGCAAAACGTGCAGGCATGAAGATAATGGAACTGCTTGAAAAAGACATCAAGCCGAGAGATATAATGACAGAGGACGCTTTCAGAAATGCCCTGACAATGGATATGGCTTTGGGATGCAGTACAAACAGTATGCTGCACTTGCCTGCAATCGCACATGAATGCGGTATTGAACTCAATCTCGATATAGCAAATGACATAAGCTCACATACACCGAATTTATGTCACCTTGCCCCCGCAGGCAGAACTTACATGGAAGATTTGAATGAAGCAGGCGGTATTTATGCCGTTATGAATGAAATAAATAAATTGGGCTTGCTGAAAACCGACTTGATAACCGTAACGGGAAAGACCGTTGCAGAAAATATCGCCGGTGCAGTCAATAAAAATCCCGATATTATCAGACCTGTTGAAAATCCGTACAGTACAACGGGCGGTATTGCCGTATTGAGAGGAAATCTCGCTCCCGATGGCTGTGTAGTAAAGCGTTCGGCAGTTGCTCCCGAAATGCTTAAACATTCCGGTCCTGCAAAGGTATTCGACTGTGAAGAAGATGCTATGTCAGCTATCACGGGCGGAAAAATCTCTGAAGGTGATGTAGTTGTAATTCGCTATGAAGGACCAAAAGGCGGACCGGGTATGCGTGAAATGCTGAATCCGACCTCTGCAATAATGGGTATGGGACTTGGAAGCACCGTTGCACTTATCACAGACGGACGTTTCTCAGGTGCAACGAGAGGTGCATCTATCGGACACGTTTCACCTGAGGCAGCCGCAGGAGGTCCTATCGGACTTGTAAAAGACGGCGATATAATTGAGATAGACATAAATGCAAACACTATAAACGTCAAAGTCAGTGATGAAGAAATGGCAAAAAGGCGTGAGGGCTGGATACCCAACGAACCCAAAATAAAAACAGGTTATCTTGCAAGATATGCGGCACTTGTTACATCAGCGGATAAAGGTGCAATTTTGAAAGGTTAAAATTTTAGTGACAGAACAGAATTGAAAGATATTCTGTTCTGTTTTTTGATTGGAAAAACAGTTGACAACAGTATGAGAAAATTTTATAATGGTATTTAGTTTTTGAAAATTCAGAAATAGAGGTGTTTTTTATGGAGTTTCCGAAAGAGTTGGAGAAATTCAGAGAAAAATTGGAACGTACATATAAAACTTGTAATGAAATAAAGTTTGTACCGAGTGACACAAAGCCTTGGGAGAGTAAAATAGGGGGTTGTCCGTATCTTGAAAAAGAGGAGGATTATCCGAGAGATGAAAACGGAAATCCCATGTTTTTCATGGCACAGATAAATCTGGAAGAAATGCCTAAATTACCCGACTTTCCCGAAAAGGGCATTTTGCAGTTTTATGTTGTTGATGACGAGGTTTACGGCTTGGAAGACGACTGCAAAGTGATTTATATAGAAAATTATTCAAAAGATGAAAGTAAATTGCTGAAAGAAAATCCCTTTGAAGATAAATATATAACGGAATATCCGCCGTTTGAGAAAAGCGGAAAGGCTGTTTTTACGCAGAATCAGGAAATAATTGTCAGTGAATGCAACGGATATGATGAGATACTTGCACTTGCAGATGACGAGGAAGAAGAAGAAACTCTTTGGAATTTCTGCAACAGAGCAGGCAGTAAAATGGGTGGTTATCCGTGCTTTATACAAAATGCACCCGAATTTTACGAGAACGGTACAGCGGATATTTTGCTTTTGCAGATAGATACAGATGACGGTAAAGGCACTTGTGGAATCATGTTCGGTGACTGCGGTAATTGTCAGTTCATGATTTCAAAGGAAGATTTGTTGAAAAGAGATTTTTCAAATGTATATTATGATTGGGCTTGCTGTTGATTAAAAAATGGGAGGAAACGGAATGAGAGAGGCACAATGGAAAGATTATGAATTGATAGACTGCACGGATGGGGAACGTCTGGAACGCTGGGGAGATATTGTGCTTATCCGCCCCGATCCGCAAATTATATGGCATACTCCGAAAAAGAATCCCCTTTGGAAAAATGCTCATGCACGTTATATGCGTTCATCAAGCGGCGGCGGTGCTTGGGAGTACTATAAAAAGATCCCTTCACAATGGACGGTCAATTATAAAAATCTGACTTTCAATATAAAGCCTATGGGATTTAAACATACAGGCGTATTTCCCGAACAGGCTGTAAATTGGGATTACGTTGACGAGAAAATTAAAAATGCAGGCAGACCGCTGAAAATCTTAAATATGTTTGCATATACGGGAGCGGCAACATTGGCTTGTTTAAATGCAGGTGCAAGTGTATGTCATGTGGACGCTTCAAAAGGCATGGTACAATGGGCGAAAGAAAATGCACAATCAAGCAGACTTGCCGACAAGCCTGTGAGATGGCTTGTTGACGATTGTGTGAAGTTCGTACAGAGAGAACACCGCAGAGGCAACAAGTATGACGGTATCATCATGGATCCGCCCTCTTACGGCAGAGGACCTAACGGGGAAGTCTGGAAATTAGAAGAACAGTTGTTTTCACTTGTGGAATTGTGCTTGCCGATACTCTCCGACAATGCGGAATTTTTCATCTTAAATTCCTATACAACGGGGTTATCGCCGTCAGTCATGGAGTATTTGCTTGGAGTAATGCTGAAAAGTAAATTCGGCGGAATGGTGACGAGTTCGGAAATAGGCTTGCACGTTACGGAAAGCGGTTTGACGTTGCCATGCGGAAGTACTGCCATATGGCAGAGTTTATGGAGATAAATTATGATAGAGGTAAAAGATGTGTACTTTCAATATGAGGGTACGGAGGAAGAAAAGAAATATGCCCTGAACGGCGTGAACATGACTATAAAAGACGGTGAATTTGTTGCAATAGTCGGTCACAACGGTTCGGGAAAGTCCACTCTTGCAAAACATTTCAATTCCATATATCTGCCCACAACGGGAGATGTTCTCGTTGACGGCATGAATACGGAAGATGATGACCATTTATTTGACATAAGAAAAAAAGTGGGATTGGTTTTGCAAAATCCCGATAATCAGATAGTGGCAGGTATCGTTGAAGAAGATGTTGCATTCGGGTGTGAAAATCTGGGAATACCGCCTGAAGAAATAAGAAAAAGAGTTGACGAGTCTTTGAAAGCAGTAGATATGTATGAATACAGGACACATTCACCTGACAAACTGTCAGGCGGTCAGAAACAGAGGATTGCTATTGCAGGAATAATCGCCATGCAGCCTGAGTGTATCGTGTTAGACGAGCCGACAGCCATGCTTGACCCGCAGGGCAGGCAGGAAGTTATTTCTACCGTTCAGAAACTCAATAAAGAGAGAGGAATAACTATTATTCTGATAACTCACTACATGGAAGAAGCAGTGCTTGCGGATAGGGTAATAATGATGGACAGCGGAAAAGTTCTGACAGAGGGTACACCGAGAGAAGTTTTTGCACAGGTCGAAATGCTGAAAAAACATCGTCTTGATGTACCTCAGGCAACAGAATTATGTTACAGACTGAAAGGGTGCGGTTATGAAGTACCCGATTGTGTGCTTGATGAAGAAGAGTGTGCAAAGGCACTTGTAAAATTGCTGAAAAGAGGTGCTGTATAAATGGCGGTCATAAAGGCAGAAAATATTCGTTTTATATACGGCACGGGTACGTCTTTTGAAAAGACGGCACTTTCCGATGTCAGCTTTGAGATAGAAAAAGGCGAGTTTATAGGAATAATCGGTCATACGGGTTCCGGAAAATCTACTCTTGTACAGCTTTTGAACGGTCTTTTAAAGCCCACAAGCGGAAAAATATATTTAAACGGCAAGGATATTTGGGAAGAACCTAAAAAGATTCGTAATGTGAGATTCAAAGTAGGAATGGTATTCCAATATCCCGAATATCAGCTTTTTGATGAAACGGTGTATAAAGATATATCCTATGGACCTAAGAATATGGGATTGAGTGAAGATGAGATAGATGAAAAAGTCAGAAGTGCAGCGGAATTTGTCGGATTGAAAAAAGAACTTTTGGATAAATCGCCGTTTGATCTGTCCGGCGGTGAAAAAAGACGTGCAGCTATTGCAGGAGTTATTGCAATGGATCCCGAAGTGCTTATTCTTGATGAACCGACAGCGGGACTTGACCCTTTGGGCAGAGATGCACTTCTTTCACAAATACAGGACTACCATGATGTAAGAAAAAATACAGTTATATTGGTATCTCACAGCATGGAAGATATTGCAAGAGTAGCCGACAGGATACTTGTCATGAGTCACGGTGAAAAGTATATGCTCGACACACCCGAAAATGTCTTTTCAAAAGGCAGGGAATTGGAAAAATTAGGCTTGCAGGTACCGCAGGTGACTAAGATAATGCTTTTGCTTAAAGAAAGCGGAATAGATGTTGATCAGAATATATTGACTGTTGAACAGGCATTCACAGAGATAGTCAATCATCTTTGCAGTTAAGGGGGGCTTTTAACAGTTAAAAGGATTTTATAAAAAGTTATAAAGATAAGTTGACTTTTATATGTTCGAGATAATATACTAAAATAAAAGGCGGTGAAA
>CADCCP010000105.1 GCA_902800005.1 uncultured Ruminococcus sp.
GTCATTCGCAACAGAAGTTCTCTGCTTTTGATGACTCCCGAACTGATGAAAGACAGATTCAACATTGATGTACGAGTTGAAAATGAAGTAACCGAAATAAATCGTTCTGAAAAAACTGTTACTGTAAAGAAACTTTCGACAGGTGAAACTTATACAGAAAGCTATGATGACCTTGTTATCGCAATAGGTTCATCACCTCTCAGACCGAAAATAGACGGAATTAACTCCGATAAAATACACACTCTCTGGACAGTCCCCGATACTGATAAAATACGTTCACTTGTGCAGGGCGGCAAAGTGAAAAATGCCGCTGTCATCGGCGGCGGTTTCATTGGTTTGGAAATGGCAGAAAATCTTCATCATGCAGGTTTGGAAGTCAGTCTGATAGAAGCCGCACAACAGGTCATGGCACCCCTTGATTTTGAGATGTCACAGATTTTGCATGAACATATCCGTGAAAACGGTGTTCATCTTTATCTCGGAGATGGTGTTTCGGCTTTTGAAGATAAAGATGATACTGTCACAGTGAAACTCAAAAGCGGTAAAAATATATCGGCTGATATGGTGATACTTTCCATTGGCGTGCGCCCCAACAGTGAACTTGCGAAAAATGCAGGCTTGGAACTGAATACAAGGGGCGGTATTATCGTTAATGAAAATATGCGTACCTCTGACGAACATATTTTTGCTGTTGGAGATGTTATTGAAGTTGAGGATTTTGTTTCAAAAGAGCGTAAAATGGTACCGCTTGCAGGTCCCGCAAATAAACAGGGCAGAATTGCGGCTGACGTTTTGGCAGGAAGAAATTCCGCATATCAGGGAACACAGGGTTCATCTGTTGCAAAAATTTTTGACCTGACAGCAGCCTCCACAGGTGCAAATGAAAAAACACTTATCAAACGTGGTCTTGAAAAACATAAAGACTATGAAACATTGATTATCAATCAGAATTCCCATGCAGGATATTATCCGGGTGCAACGCCGCTGACGATAAAACTTATTTTTGAAACAGCCGGCGGAAAAATACTTGGTGCACAGATTGTCGGCAGAGAAGGCGTTGACAAGCGTATTGATACGATTGGTGTGGCACTCCGTTTCGGTGCAACGACTGATGATTTGAAAAATTTGGAATTTGCCTATGCACCGCCGTATTCTTCGGCAAAGGATCCCGTTAATATGGCAGGCTATGTTGCCGAAAATATCCGTACAGGCTTGGTGAGTATCGCAGAAGTGAATGAAACAGAGGAAAAAGATGTTATTTTGCTTGATGTCCGTGAAGAAGCCGAGGTAATGGCATATTCCATTCCGAATGCGATAAACATTCCTCTTGGAAAACTCCGTGACAATCTTTCAAAACTTGATAAAAGCAAAAAGATAATTGTATTTTGTGCTGTCGGTGTCCGTGCTTACAACGGTGCAAGAATTCTGAAACAGAATGGTTTTGAAAACGTCAAAATATATCCCGGTGGAGTTCGTTTCTATGAAGCAAATCACCCGACTGAAAAAGAAACTCCCGTCATTGAAAAATCCGTTGCAGAGGAGAAAAATGTGATGACTGATACCGAAAATGTTAAGAAAATCAAGATTGACTGCTGTGGAATGCAGTGTCCCGGACCGATTATGGAAGTATTCAAAAATATAAAATCCATGAAAAACGGAGAACTTCTGGAAGTAACCGCCTCTGATCCGGGTTTTTCAAAGGATATTGTATCATGGTGCAAAAGAACAGGAAATACTTTGATTTCAAATGAAACAAAGAATGGCGAATATGTCGCAACCATTCAGTGCGGTACAAATGCACCTGTACAGACTGTTCAGCAATCATCGGATAAAAAGGGTAAAACAATCATTGTATTTGACGGTGATATGGATAAAGTTCTGGCAAGTTTCGTTATTGCCAACGGTGCACTTGCCATGGGCAGACCTGTTACAATGTTCTTCACATTCTGGGGACTGACGGCTCTCAGACGTGAAAACAAGGTCAAACTGAAAAAGAATTTCATGGAGAAAATGTTTGGTGCCATGTTGCCCCGTGGTTCAAAGAAACTCAAACTTTCTAAAATGAATATGGGCGGCATGGGTACGAAAATGATGAAGAAAATCATGAAAGACAAGAATATAGATTCGCTTGAGGATATGATGAAAAAGGCAATGGAAAATGGTGTTAAAATTATCGCCTGCTCTATGAGTATGGACGTTATGGGAATACGTCCGGAAGAATTGATTGATGGTGTTGAAATAGGCGGTGTCGGAACTTACTTAGGCGATGCGGAGGAAAGTGATGTCAACCTCTTTATCTAAATTAAAAAATCTCCCGTTTTGGCAAAATTTGAGTCTGTCGGAACAGGAAATAATGTCAAATTGTGTACAGATTCGCCGTTATCAAAAAGACGAGTTGATTTATTCCCATGACCATGAATGTCTTGGGCTGATAAAGGTATTAAGCGGTGAGATAAGGACATTTATGCTGTCTGACGAGGGCAGAGAAATCGTACTTTATCGCCTGAAAGCCGGTGATACAGATGTACTTTCCGCATCATGTGTCGTGAATCAAATCACTTTTGAAACGCAGATGGTTGCGGAAAGCAATTGTGAAATACTGATTATTCCGGCGGTTTATCTGTCCAATTTCAAGGAAAATAGTCTTTATGTACGGTGTTTTATTTTTGAGAAGCTGGGAGAGCGTTTTTCTGATGTCATGAGTCAGATGCAGAAAATATTATTTACACCGGTGGAAGTCCGTCTTTCAGGTGCCATAAAAGAACACCTGAAACAGTGTAAAGGCTCTGAAATTACTGTCACCCATGAACAGCTTGCAGGTGAGATAAATTCCTCACGGGAAGTTGTTTCAAGGATTCTCAAACGCATGGAGCATGAAGGTTCGATTATTCTCGGCAGAGGAAAAATAACTGTCACAGATACAGCAAATATAAATTGACGATAAGAAAAGCTGAAATCAGCGTGTTTGCCTGATTTCAGCTTTTACTGTTTTTATACTTCCTCTGCAATTACTGCTCGTGCATCTACGCTTTCTGTTCTCTCGTGTTCAATCAATTTATACTCATCTGAAGAAAAACAGGCATTGAGACTGTCACAGTCAGAAAAGCGGATAATAATAACACGCTGAGGAGTTCTCAACGGACTTAAAGAAGTAACTTTTTCAGTACGGATAAGATACTCTCCTCCGTAACTTTCCACAATGGGTTTTACCTTTGCAATATAGTCATCATATTGTCCACGTCCGGATTCGATGTCAATGTAAGTATCTATCATAAAATAACAACTCATGATTATTGCACTCCTTCCCTCAAACAAGATATTGTCCTTGCAAAAAGCGGATTTTCTTTGAGCATTGGCATTTTCAGTTTTTCGCAGACACGTTCTGTCAAGCTCTTTAAATCCGTTCCGTCGTCAAATGTGAGTACGGCATTTTTCAGAATATCTATCAGTTCCGCTGCATCGTCAAGTCTGCTGTTCATCATTTCTTTTGAATATATCATGTCCCATGCCGGATAATATGTATTTATCCCTTTCAGTTCTTTCAGAATATTCAATGTATTTCTTGTTTCCTGTTCATCAATGAATATCGGAATATCACTTTTCACTGGAACAGAATCCCCTATGAACAAACTATCATCTAAAAGATGAGAAACCTCATCGCAGGAATGACCGGCTGTTCGCAGGACTTTTACCGTAATGCCGTTATCCAGATGTATTTCATCACCGTCTTTTACAACGACATTCACCTTTGAGTACTTTCCTGCAAGATGATAAAAATTCGGTATAGGTCTTTCTTTGAATTGAATATCAATATTCTCTATCCAACATTTTTCACCCTCACTTGCATAAATAACAGCGTCTGTATGTTCCTGCCACCATGCAGCCGAACCGATATGGTCTGGATGGGCATGGGTGATAAAAATTCCTTTGACTTCCGATATTTTTCTTCCAATCTTATCCAGATATTCGGTTATCTGCTTTTGACAGCCATATACTCCCGAATCTATCAAGTAGAGATTTTCCGATTCAATAAGATATACATAAACAAAACGCCTGATATTTTCCGTTGCATTAAAATCAATTTTTATCTGATGTATTTTCATATTCATCATATATCCTCCGTCAAAAATTCCTCAATAGTTTTTACATCTTTTTCCATAACAGCCCTGTAAACATCAATGCTCTTGTACTTTTCGTCAGAATAAAGTCCTTTGGCAATCAGACATTTTTTAATTTTTATAACAGCATCTTTCTGTGCCTGAGTTGCATTCTTGGTAATATTATCGTAGAAAGCCTCTGTATTTGCAATAGTTTCACGGTCAAAAAACCACAAATCAACATTCCATAACTCACCTGTGCTCATTGTTTCAAATCCGAGAAACCAAACTTTTTTGCCCTTATCGTCGATTTCTTCCTTTCCTTCATACCAAACAGGGTGAAATCTATTCAATATTAAAATTGTCATTTCATACAGCTTTTCCTGCGACATATTCTGATTTTCTATATCAATATCAAGATCATTCCAAGCCATCATATTCATCCGATAGCTGCCGATTATATGTGTCTTTCCTACTTCTTTAAGCTTTTTCAGCAAACCAAATTCATGTATAATACGGTCTGCATTTGCCTTTATTTCATCACTTTTCATTTGC
>CADCCP010000106.1:0-5121 GCA_902800005.1 uncultured Ruminococcus sp.
AAGTCCTATGATGAGATAGACGATAATCTTTGGTATAAGAAAAAAGAGGAATTTGAAAATGTTGTTGTCAAGAAGATGGTGCATTTAAGATATGATGAATATGATATAGTGTGCATGAATGGGGGAGTATTTACAAGAAAAGTATATGTGCGTTATCTCGGGAAGTATTTTGAATATATCAAGAAAGATGAAACTATCGGAAAGATATTTTCAATGTTCGGTGACAGCTCAAAGGAAGTCAGAAAAGCCGTTGTTGATGTCATGGTGAATAATAAGGAGTATGAACAGCAGGTCATAGAATATTTGCAAGCGAAAAAATCAGCCGTCAGAGAAACCGCTGTAGATATATTGTCATCATGGGGAGCGGAGAATTACAGAGATGTATTTATGAAACTGCTTGAAACGGAGAAAAGCAAGAAATTGGTCGAAAAGATACAGACAGTTTTATCTGTAAGTGTCGCAAGTGACGGTGATAAGCCTGTTTCGGTTGCAACTATCGTTGCTGATATTCATAAGGGCGGCAGGAGCAGACAGCTTTCATGGCTCTATGATAATGCGGATTTCACACAGGTACATTTCACAAACGGCACTGTTGCAGATGAAAAATATGTTCAGGCGATAATGCTTTGTTATGTAGGCATGGCACAGTTGGGTGTCAATGAAAATGCGAATATACTTGCAAAGGATCTGAATAAAGATGAATTGAACTCTCTTGCACTTGAAGTTTTCAATAAATGGGTGTCACTCGGAGCAGAGGCTAAAAAGAAATGGGTTCTTTATTTCAGTTTGATACACGGCGGATATTATGTACAGGAAACGGCTTTGAAGTGTATAAAGGATTGGGCGGAAAATTCAAGAGGTGCAATAGCGGCGGAAGCTGTCAGAGCATTGGCTATGAACGGCGGTTCAAGTGCATTGATGGCAGTTGATAATATGGCTCATAAGTTCAAGCAAAGACAAGTCAAGAATGCAGCAATAGAGGCTATGTCAAAAGCCGCTGAAGAATTGGGTATCACGACAGAAGAACTTGGTGATAGGATAGTACCCGATTTGGAGTTTAATGACAGTATGGAAAGAATCTTTGACTACGGTACAAGGAAATTCAAAGTGTATTTAACACCATCACTTGAAATAGAGGTATTTGACGAGAACGATAAGAAGTTAAAGACCATTCCCGCACCTGCAAAGAAAGATGATGAAGTTTTGGCGAAGAAGTCAAATGCAGAGTTCAAGCAGATGAAAAAGCAGTTGAAGAATGTCATCACCATACAGAAAACACGCTTGGAAACGGCATTGTTAGCGGATAGAAGATGGACAGTCGATGCATGGAAAGAATTGTTTGTAAAGAATCCCGTCATGCACAGTTTTGCAATAGGGCTTGTGTGGAGTGCATACGAGAATAACGAGCTTGTGCAAACATTCAGATATATGGAAGACGGCAGTTTCAATACTTGTGATGAAGATGAATATGAATTGCCGGAGAACTGCATGATAGGACTTGCACACCCGATAGACCTTGATGAAGAAACGCTGACGGCATGGAAAGAGCAGTTGAGCGACTATGAAGTGACACAGCCGATAGAACAGCTTGAAAGACAGGTATACAGAGTTAAAGATGAAGAAGTCGGAAAAAATACGCTGATGAGGTACAAGGGCAGGGAAATAAATGACTTTACGCTTTTGGGAAGAATAGTAAAATTCGGCTGGCAAAAGGGAGCAGTACTTGATGCAGGGTGTTTCAGCACGTTTTACAGGGAAGATATAACCGAGCGTGTAAAGAACTCTGACGGTAAGGCAATATTGAAAGGCAATGCAGTTGTTGTAAATATCAGCGGAATGTATGTATCGGGCAGCGGTGAAGAAGTTGAAGTGGGGGAGATAAGATTTTACAAGCCCGAAAACGTGGAGAAAGATATAGATGATGATGTAAAAGAGAAGTATGCTTTAAAGTTGAATGAAGTGGATGAGAGGTATTTCAGTGAGATAATAAATCAGCTTGAAAGTATTTTCAGAGTGACGGAATAAGGCAGTTTTTGTTTTGGTAAATGGCAAAGATGATGTAATAAAATATCGCACATATTCATATAATGTAACGACCGGTTAAAAAATGCAAATCGATAAGTGAATAAAGGGTGATATTGTGGTATTGAAATGTAAGTCTTTTTTGTATTCTGCAGTTATAACTTTTTTATTTGCCATACTTGGCGGGATCGTTACATATATCGGAATACCTAAATTTGAGAATGCCGTCCAGCCGCCGCTTTCACCGCCTTCATATTTGTTTCCGATAGTGTGGACACTTTTGTTTTTGCTGATGGCGGTAAGTGCCGCTATGATATATGACTCTGAAGATGTAACTGCCGCCAAATCGCTTTTCATGTATACTGTACAGTTGACTTTGAATTTTTGGTGGTGTGTTCTGTTTTTCGGATTCAGGCTGTACTTTGTTTCGTTCATATGGCTGCTGATACTTTTGCTGACTGTTTTTATGATGACTGTACTGTTTTTTCGCATAAGCAGGTTTGCAGGGATATTGCAGATACCTTATATATTGTGGCTTGCATTTGCGGCTTATCTGAATTTTGGTGTGTGGTTTCTCAACAGGTAAAGAAAGACCGTTTCTGTTTTTCGCAGAAACGGTCTTTTTTAAGATCAATCTTTTGATTTGATAGCTTTGTTTGTTCTGTGCTGTTCTTTAAGGAGCTTGAATATCTCGCTGAATTTAGGAGGTTTGCCGTACATGAGTACGCCTATCTTGTATATTGCCGCCGCAAGCATTCCCAAAAGATATATTGAAATAAGCTGTATCACTAAGGAGATGATTATTTCATAGAATGCGACATCTGAAAGTGCTATTCTTGCAAATATAGCTATGGGTGCAGTGAAGGGTATGTAGGAGCATATTATCATCAGCGGATTGTTGATGTTGCTTGTCATGGACATCATGACGATTATGAATGCCACTACGAATATCATCATTACGGGAGTGGTAAGGGTATTCAGGTCTTCACTTCTTGAAGCCAGTGATGACAGAGAACCCAACAGAAATGCGTATATGAAATATGCTGTTATAAAGAATATAAATGCATATATTACTGTTGAAACGGGCATTGTCATCATTTCGGACAAGTCTTCAGGCAGAGCCTTCATAGATATAGTTTTGACGGATGCAAATGCTGTACCAATGATAACTACAAGCTGTGTCAAGCCTGCCAAGCCCGAGCCGAATACCTTGCCGAACATAAGATGTGTCGGCTTTGCACAGGTGATAAGCATTTCCATTGCCCTTGTATTCTTCTCTGTAACAACGCTCTGTGAGACCATTTGACCGTACATAACTATCGCCATGTACAGTACCATGACAAGTACATATGTGGAAAAATAGTTTTTGGTCTGATCAGTTCCTGTCGTTACGACTTCTGAAATGATCGGCACATCAAGTATGGCATTTGTTCTGTCATGGTCGATCCCCAGATTTTCGAAGTTCACTGTACGGTATATACGCTGTACACTGCCTGTTATCGTCATGGCTTCTTCATTCATGATAGAGTTGTTCTTTGTTATATATGTGAAAGAAATAGGCGTATTCAGAACGACTCCGAAGGTATATTGAGAATTGTCTACTTTTGCCTTGACTTCATCAAGGCTTTCTTTTGTGACCAGCACAACGCCGTGGGGGTAGTCCTTTGCAAAACATTCCTCAACTAACTTATCATCATCATAAGCATTGTTTATGATGGCTATGATATTCATATCCATGCCTTCACCCGATGTTTGGGAATCTTTTATATCCATTATCAATGCCGGTACTAATGATGTTCCGAGAACCAATAACATTATGATAACGGTCGTGATGATAAACGCCTTATTTTTTATGCAGTTGAGATATTCAAATTTCAAGACCTGTAAAATATGTTTCATATTCTGCCCTCCGTGTATTCCACAAATATGTCATTCAGTGACGGCTCGCATACCTTAAAGCAGTCTATGTCAAAATTCTGCTGAGAGAGTTCCGCAAAAAGCCTGTTTTTAAAGTCGGGTGATTTCATTTTAATGATAAGCGTATTTTCGCCGTCATTTCTGACATCAGTAATGTTATCCGACATTTTTTGAAGTACAAAAGGTGCAATTTTGTCATGCTGTGAAGACGTGACGGCTATTCTGTCACGGGGATAGCTGTGTTTTATTTCGCTTATCTTTCCGTCAACGGCAATTTTTCCCTGATTGATGATGGCAATGCCTTCACAAAATTCCTCAATATAATTCATCTGATGGCTCGAGAAAAGCACTACTGCACCGCCGTCCATCATTTCCTTGATGACATCCTTGAGGAGCATGGCATTAACGGGATCAAGCCCCGAAAAAGGCTCGTCAAGAATAACTATCTGCGGATCGCACATGAGAGTGACGGCAAGCTGTATTTTCTGTTGATTGCCCTTGCTGAGAGTTTCAAGTTTTTTTGTTTTGTACTCCGTCATGGCCATTCTTTCAAGCCACCTGTCACAGGCCTTCTGAGCATCTTTTGAGGACATTCCCCTGAGCTGTGATAGCCGATACGGATATGATCTCTGTCGATCTGCTTTCCGTCGATAAGCACTTCACCCTTGTCAGCAAAAAACACGCCCATGATAATTCTTATGGTGGTGGTCTTACCGGCACCGTTTCTACCGAGAAGTCCGAGAGCTGTACCGCTGTGAGCGGATATGGAAATATCTCTGAGAACTTCCTTTTCGCCGAAGCTTTTAAAAACATTCTGAACTTTAAGTTCCAAATTTATACCTCCGTTTCATAACTTTACTTTATTAAATTATACAATATCGAAACAATAAATTCAAGATAAAAATCAGCCTGCTAATTGCTGATCGTAATTGTCGGGTTTATTTTTGACTTACTGCTATTCATATATTTTATCGCCATTCCGGTACCCTTTATTGCACAAAGTTCGGGTTCTTCTGCCACTTTTACGTTAAGTCCCACTGCATTTGATATATATTTGTCAAAGCCCCTCAAACGTGCAAGTCCCCCTGTCAGCACGATACCGTCTTTATGTATATCGCCTATGAGTTCGGGTGGAGTGTTCACTAAAACTTCCTGTATTTTTTCGATTATAATATCTGCTGT
>CADCCP010000106.1:5130-14249 GCA_902800005.1 uncultured Ruminococcus sp.
ATTTTTTCGATTATAATATCTGCTGTTTTTTGGAGAGACTTGACGAGTTCCTCTGCATCTATGTCTGCTTTCACGGGCATTCCCGTTACCATGCACTTGCCTTTTATCGTGTAAGTCCCTGCGACAGTTCCCGATATGACACTTCCTGCATTGATCTTTGCCTGTTCAGCCGTTTGTCTGCCGATACGAATGTTGTAAGTCTGCTTGATATATTTGATGATCTCATCATCCATTGAGTTTCCGGCAATTCTGACAGTACCCGTTACAGCAGTACCGCCGAGAGAGATGACCGCCATATCTGCCATTCCTCCGCCCAAACTGACGATGAATGCTCCGTGAGGATCTTCTATATCGATTCCTGCACCCATAGCCGATGCAACAGGCTGTTTTATTATGCCGATACGCCTTATACCGCAGTCGTTTATCAGGCTTGCAAATGCATTTTTTTCAACTGCCGTCATTTCGGACGGTACACATATCAATGTTTTGGGCATGACGATAGAAATATGCATGATTTTTTTCAGAAACGTCACCAGCATATCACACGCTGTTCCATAATCTGCGATAACTCCTTCTTTTATCGGAAAGATCACTTCTTTTTTTGGAGAAATCCTGCCGAGCATTGCATACGCTGTTTTACCGACTGCTGTTATTTCTTCTTTTTCTCTGTCAAGGGCTATCACGGAAGGTTCATTTATGACTATGCCTTTTCCTGCCGTGAAGATCAGTGTATTTGACGTTCCCGTATCTATCGCTAAATCAGACTGCATACATTTTCCCCTTTCAGACATCTTCATTGAGCATACTGCCCAATGAAGAATAGCGTTTTGTTTTGTTTATGCCGTGAACCATGCGTTCCAATATCAATGTATCTCCGACAAGTATAAGTATCTTTTTTGCTCTTGTGACTGCCGTGTAAAGAAGATTTCTGTAACACAGCATTTCGGGTACGGCATACATCGGCACGATAACTGCATTGAACTCATTGCCCTGACTTTTATGAACTGTCACCGCATAGGCAAGCTCAAGATTATTCAGTATCTCAAATTCATACTCAACTGATCTGTCATCAAATTTGACGGTTATTATCCTGCTTGCCGTGTCAACGTCTGTTATTATTCCTATATCTCCGTTGAAAACGCCTGTTCCGCTCGTTCCGTCATCTTTCTGCCATAAAAGATTGTAATTGTTCTTGATCTGCATAACCTTATCGCCTATACGGAATATCGTATTTTCAAACACGACCTCACTTGTAAGTTTTGTTTTGGGATTCAAGGCAGCCTGCAATTTGGCATTCATGCTTGTGACACCGAGTTCACCCTTTCTTGTAGGACACAGTACCTGTATATCATCAAGAGGGGAATAGCCGTATGCTTTGGGAAGTCTCTCCGCACACAGTTCCACGATCTTTGATGACACATTTTCAGTGCCGTAGCTCTGCATAAAGAAAAAGTCGTTGTTTGTTTTTGTGATCTCAGGCATTTTTCCGTTTACTATCTTGTGTGCATTGGTGACGATAAGGCTTTGCATTGATTGTCTGAAGATCTCCGTCAGCTTCACACATGGGATCTTGTTTGAACGGATAAGTTCGTCCAATACATTGCCTGCACCAACTGAAGGTAATTGATCGCTGTCACCTACCATGACAAGTCTGCATCCGAGCGGCAATGCTCTCAGAACTCCCTCAAACAGTGTGCTGTCTACCATTGAGAGTTCATCTATTATGAGTACATCACATTCCAGCATATTTCGTTCATTCCGCTTGAATATCGGCATATCATTCTTATCCCACTCGACTTCGAGAAGTCTGTGTATGGTTTTGGCAGTCTTGCCTGTCAATTCCGACATTCTTTGAGCAGCTCTTCCTGTCGGAGCGGCAAGCATGACTTTCAGACCTTTCTGTTTACACAATTCTATTATAGCATTGAGTGTTGTTGTCTTGCCGGTGCCGGGGCCGCCTGTCAATATCAGCAGTCCTTCGGAAAATGCCTTTACAATGGCTTCTTTCTGAAGGGCGGCATATTTGATGTTTTTGCTTTTTTCAAATCTGTCAAGAGAGTCTTCAATGCCGGTCATGCTTTTGGGCGGAGTTTCAAGCATGACACGCAATCTCTGTGCGGCAGAATTCTCACTTTGGAACATCAGCGGTAAAAATAAAAATTCTTTTCCATGCACTTCATGTTGTATGATACTGCTGTCTTTTATCATTGCTTCAACGGTATTTTCCGCAGCATCGCCGTCAAGCTGAAGGAAACTGCCCGTAATATTTATCACTGATGTTTTTGGCAGACAGGTATGACCTTTATTTTTGGCGTTTGCCGTAAGGACGTAAATGACACCTGCCCTTATCCTGCATTCGGCATCAGCAGGTATATTCAGTTTGGCGGCTATTTTTTCAGCCTTCCCGAATCCTATCCCCACTTCTTCCGAACACAGTATATAAGGGTCTTCCTTTATTTTTTCGGCAGCCTCCGAACCGAAATTTTTCCATATTTTAACAGCTTCCTGAACGGATATTTCATAAGCCCCCAATTCCATCATGATTTCACGCATTCCCAATGTCTTATTTATCTCCTCAGACATTTCCAATGCTCTTTCCTTTGAGATACCCTATCTGAGGATACCGTTTTCATCAGAGGGCATAGACTGCTCATAGCAGTCAAATGCAAACTGTTTTCCATAGCTTGCATGGACTTTCCAGTTTCCGATCAGTTTCAGTTCGTCACCGACACTCACGCTTGACATCATTCCCACAGCGGTAACTGTAACGCCGCTGTTTGTTACTGCAAGGACTGTGTAGCCGTTGTCTTCATTTCTGTAGATGACGTTCTGTACCGTACAGCAAAGCTGTAACAATTCTTTTTTTTCCATAGTGCGACCTTACTTTCTAAAAATCTGCATCATTATTTTACAATTTTATTTTCTTCCTGTCAATGATTCAACAGCAGTCTCACAGCATTATAAAAAGGCTGCCGCCATTTTTTGCAGCAGACTTTTATATTTATTCAGGGTTTTGCAGTTGCGTAGGTCGACATGATGGTCGAGCGGAACTGTTCAAAAGACATATTATCCCTTTCACCGCCGTTTTTGTTGCCATCAAGACTGAATTTGAAGTTTTCTTCCTGATTGCCGAATCTCGTGTAGGGAGTGATGATGCTTTCATAGTTGTTTTTAGCTGTATTGTACATCTTGTTAAATTCGGCATCACTTGTCAAAAGGGATGTTTTGGAAAGTTTTTTCAAATTATCGGCATACTTATCTCTGATATAAGTAAGACTTGCAAGAGGCTGATGGGAGATAGTCTTTTTGATAAGGGGATTTTCCTGTTCGCCCTGCGTAGCGGCATAGTTGGAATAGGGGTTGCGGACGGCACAGTTTTTGTTCAAACCGTAAGTAATACCCATCGTTCTGTCATTGTCATATACGATAAAGATAGCCTTGCCGTTGTCCTTGCGGAAGTATATGTAGTGGTTGTTGTAGTTGTTTCTGATGTCATCGGGATCACCTGCAAAATACTCTGCTGCCATGAATGCTGCATAGTAATCGACATCAAGAACTTTTTCAAGTTCATCTTTCGTAAGATTAGATTTATTGATAACATTGAGGAAATTTTTAAGTGATTCATGTTTGGAAGTTTTCTTGTTTGTCTTGAGGTTGAAGTTGAATTTTCTGCCGGTGGGGTTGTTTTGTATACCGTAGGAGTTGTTTGTATTGTAGTTAGCACCTTTCCACCAACCTGTATGTTTGCCTGTGTTGTCGCAGTCAGACCACATACATTTATACAGATCACCGCCTACAGCCGCTTCGGGCAGACGTTTTTCAAGAAATGCCTTGTCAACAGGCTCATATATTTTTACAAGTCCGTAATTATTGCCGTTTAATGTCATCTGGGAAAGATTTATCTTCTGCACAAGCACATCTGCTGCTTCAAACAGCTTTGTTGCATATACTTCTCTTATATTTGAATTATCATAAGTGATGTTCCATTTTATATCCATCTCATTCAGAGTGGCAAATTTACGTTTTTTTCTTGCTTGTTTAGCTTTGTCATCCGTCCACTTTTTTGCGGAATTGCCGTAATCGTCCTTATCGTCAAAGGTCTCGTCAAAGCTCAGCTTAAAGCTGCATATGTTTGGTTTACCGTTTTCGGAATAGAAGGGTTCAAGTGAGTGATTGCCTTTAAGACGGATACCTACTTCATCAAGTGTATAGGTCTTTGAGCCTACTTTGAAAGTAACGGTCGCCATACGGTAAACATCGGATTTGGTATTTTCATCTCTTGCAGTGTATTTTTTATAGTCGGCTTGCAATTTATCTATCTCGCTCTTGTCAATTGATATATTGACGGTCACTTTATTGTTGACGTTGAATATCTCATTGTAAAGCTGAATGCCGCCTATATCATTTTCATTCTGTTTGACAGGTTCAGGATTGACAGGCTCTGTTTTTGAGACTTCCTCGATTTTAGAGGGTTCTTTAGATGGCTCTTTAGAAGATTCTTTAGAAGGCTCTTTAGAAGATTCTTTAGAAGGCTCTTTAGGAGGCTCTTTAGAAGGTTCTTTAGATGGCTCGGCAGAAGTTGTTTCTATAACAGACACTTCTGAAACGGTCTTTGAAGATTCTTGTGAGATCTGTGAAACTTCACTGCTTTCAGCCTTTGATGATTCCTCTTTTATGCTTTCCTCAGATGTAACACTTGATTCGATTTTCTGAGATGTTTCTTTGCTTTCAGTTGTTGAACTTTCGGATACATCGGAACTTTCCTGCACACTTTCGGTATCCGAAGCTGTCTCGGACGGCACTGATACAACAGATGATCCACTGCTATCAGGCTCAGAAATACCGCTTTGGTTTGAACACCCTGCAAACCCTGCTGTTGCTATAATTACGGCAAGAATCAGGGCTGTCTTTTTATTCATAAATTGCACACCTTTCAATATCTGATAACTTGATTTTAACATATTTTCTTTTCTATTTCAATCAAAAATCGACTTTTTTAATGAAAAAAATTTTTTATTATCCCAAGAAAACTATTGACAAAATAGTTTTTTTATGATATTATTATCAAGCAGTTCAAAGGGGTATAGCTCAGTTGGTAGAGCAGTGGTCTCCAAAACCACGTGCCGAGGGTTCAAGTCCTTCTGCCCCTGCTCTGCCCCTGCTTAAAAGACTCCGGAAGGTAGAAATGCCGGAGTCTTTGCTTTTTACTTATAAGTCAACAGGTCAATCAAGACGATTTTAGTCTTATTACCTGTTGATTTATTTTTTATGCCTGTTTGCCGACAGTAAAGAAAATTACTTGTCATCTTCTGTATCAGGATTATATTCAAGCAGTTCTCCCGGCTGTATTTCAAGCAGTCTGCAAAAAGTTTCTATGTTTTCCCATGATACAGGCTTTCCTTCTCTAAGTTTTTGCAAAGTCGATTGGCTCAACAATTTATCGTTCTTTATACGATATGTTGAATATCCTTTGTCTTTCAAAGCCTGCAATACATTGATTTTGAATACCATTCCCATATGATTGCCTCCGATAATTTATTTTTATTCATTATAACATATGATATGAACGAAATCAAGTTTATATTTTAAACAAAAATCTGTCACAAGATAAACGAATATTCGTTCACTTTAGATATTGAATATGAACGATATTTCGTTTATAATAGTCATTGTAAGGAGAAGAAAAAATCCTTACGAACAAGTGGGACTTAAAGTCCCATATCGAGAAAGGAGATTGCGATAAATGAGATTGAGTTACATTGGAACAAGGGCTGCAGGTGACACTGCAGACAAGGCAAGGTATGCCGAAATCAGATGGAAAGACGGTTACATGAAAGATGAAGAACTTGGCTACATTTTCAGATGTCTGCTTGAGGATAACGGCTACACTTATAAAACCCATGCAGACGGAAAGACTTGTTCGGTACTTGTTCGGTAACAGTAGAGGTTAAGGACTATGACGAATTTCTCTTGATAAAGAAATTGTTCAGCGAGGCAAAAGACGCATTCAAAAAGTAGGAAGTGGGACTTAAAGTCCCAAATGGCAGATAAAGCTGTCCTATCGGCTTACTATACGGGGAGAAAGGATAAAACTATGAAAACCTGGTATCTTTCAACATTTAAATCTTTTGACGGCAAATATTATACAAATCTCGTTCTGACTGACAGCGAAGAAAAGGCAGAAGAACACTATTCAAAATATGATATGGTATCTATCCGCATTGCAGACGAGTCCGAAGTGAACAGCTACAGAAGTAAAGGTATGCCGATTGTTGAACTTTGATATGACAGAGTTATATGGACATTAAAGCTATAATTATGAAACAAAGTAATAACACCTATTGGTAACGATAGGTGTTATTTTCATGTTCTCTTATGAGGAGGGAATTTTGTTATGTGAAAAAACTGATGTTGGTTACGATATATTTGAACAAAAAATCGAAAATACTTTACAATTATTATTGCAATATGTTATAATTGACAAGAAAAATGATATACAAGGGTGAAAATATGATAGAACAGGATTATTCGGCAGGTATTGTTTCACAGTCATTCTGGTTTAATGAATTCAGACAGCTTTTGAGATTGAAAGCGGAAAATTATGATACTGACGAGATAAAGAAAAGAGTAATTGAAGAAAATTTATTTGGAGCTCCCAATGAGTACAGAGCAAAACGAATTTGCGGTTATCTTATCAGCAGGACATCAGTTGTGGAAAAAGAATTGTCTGACCTGTTTTTTTCCTCTGACCTTGCTGCACAAAAACTTATCAATCTGATTGCGGTCATACAGCAGGACAGATTGTTTTTTGAATTTCTTTATGAGGTTTACAGAGAGAAAATTATTCTCGGTGAAAAAACGCTTGAATTGTCAGATGCAAGAAGTTTTTTTAATCACAAGGAAACACAGGATCATACCATTCTTGAATGGAAAGACCAGACAAAAAGACGGATTCAGTCCGCCTATTTCAACTTTATGGCAGAAGCCAATCTGCTTGAAATCAACGATAAAAAAAGGCTGATTACTCCACCACTTCTTGATATTGCTTTGGAGAGGTATCTGAGGAGTAACGGAGAAACAGCAATTATAAAAGCAATAACGGGAGAGTATTGATATGGGTATTACAGAAGAACACTTTGAAATTCTGAAGCAAAAAATCAAGAGTCCAAAATTTCTTGAAAATCGTGGTATGGCTAACGAGGTAGGTTATCATATTTTCGATTATCCTGCCGAAGATGAAATGTATGTCAGAGAGCAGGTAAAAATCATTCAGAAACGCAGTGAAGAAGCAAATGATGAATATAAAATCATTGTTTTTGATTTGTATGATATTATGATAGAGATACTTGAAAAGAAGAAGTATCTTGAAAAGTGCTATGCAATGGAAAAGAAAAACGGCTTTGAAAAAGTCAGCAATGCTGTATCCAATCTGATGAAAGTGAATTCCACCAACGGCATGATTGTTCGTTATATAAAAGAGCGTACTCCCGAAAAAGCAATTATTTTCATTACGGGTATCGGAAAATGCTATCCGATCATTCGTTCACATACGGTACTTAATAATTTACATCTTGTCATTGATAATATTCCGGTAGTTTTATTTTATCCGGGCAGCTATGATGGACAGGAATTGATGTTGTTCAATGAAATAAAGGACGATAATTATTATCGTGCTTTCAGACTTGTTTAAGGAGGAAAAGTATGAATATCAGGAATATATTTAAAAAATCCATTGATCGTGATTTGAAAGGCGTTATAAAAGTAGGTCAAGAAGAAAACGAAAATGTAAAGCAGGAACTTGAAGAATATGTCGTAACAAGAGAACTGCAAAAACATTTTGCAACATTTTTTTCTAATTATAAGCAAGGTATCATCGGTCATACAGATAAAATGGGGGTTTGGATTTCCGGCTTTTTCGGAAGCGGTAAATCACATTTTCTGAAAATCATTTCCTATATCCTTGAAAACAGAACTGTTGAGGGTATTCCTGCTGTTGAATACTTTGAAAAGGGAAATAAAATTGCAGACACTATGGTTTTGGCTGATATGAAATTAGCGGCAAGTACACCTTCTACCGTTATTCTTTTTAATATCGATTCAAAGAGTGAAAGCACAGGCAAAAAAGACAAGGAAGCAATACTTTCTGTTTTTCTGAAAGTGTTTAATGAAAAGCTTGGTTTTTGCGGTGCATATCCCCATGTTGCCGATTTGGAACGCAGACTGACAGAGAACCATCAATATGATACTTTCAAGGCGAAATTCAATGAGATAACAGGCAACGATTGGGAAGAAGAAAGAACGGCATTTGATTTTATTCAGGATGAAATAGTTGAAACACTTACTGCTGTTCATTTTATGAGTGAAGAAGCCGCCCGTAATTGGTGTGAAAAAGCTACCGAAACTTATGCACTCAGTATTGAGCGTTTTGCGGAACTTATCAAAAAATATATTGATTCAAAAGGAAATAACCATCACTTGATTTTTCTCGTAGATGAAATCGGTCAGTATGTAGGAGATAACAGTGACTTGATGTTGAATTTACAGACTGTCACCGAAGATTTAGGTACGGCTTGTGGAGGTAAAGCATGGGTAATAGTGACAAGTCAGCAGGATATTGATTCCGTTACAAAGGTGAAAGGTCGTGACTTTTCAAAAATTCAGGGCAGATTTGATACAAGGCTTTCTCTTTCTTCAGCGGACGTTGCAGAGAAAAGAATGAAGCGGGAAAAACGGCTCTTTCTCTGCTGTATGATGATAAATCAACATTTATCAAAAATCTGATCCTGTTCAATGATGAAGCTGAAAAGAAATTATATAAAGGCAGAGAGGATTTTGCTGTTACCTATCCTTTTGTGCCGTATCAGTTTGACCTTTTAGGCTCTGTTCTAACGGCAGTGCGTACCTACGGTGCCTCGGGAAAACACCTTGCCGACGGTGAACGCTCCATGCTTGCATTATTCAAGGAAAGTGCCATGAAACTTGAAAACGAGGAACTTGGAACAATCGTACCGTTCTATTTATTTTACAATGCTTTGGAAGAATTTATTGACCATTCCCACAGAGGTGTTATTAGGAAAGCACTCGAAATTGAAAATCTCAATCCCGAAGAGAATGAAGAT
>CADCCP010000107.1 GCA_902800005.1 uncultured Ruminococcus sp.
ATGTTTTTTATAGAGATTTGTCCCGATAAACCAGTCGTGCAGCCTTTGAGAGCTTTGCGTAAAGAAAAACAGCGTTGCAAGATACAATGGTGTTGTCGGCAGTATCGGCAGAAAAATTCCCACCGTGCCAAGCCCGAAACAAATCAGTCCCAATACAGCAAAGATGATGCGGACAACTTTCAGCTTCGGCTTTTTATGATTAGCTGAATTATTTTTTGATTCACTCATAAATTCATTCCTGTCAAAAAGTTTTGTTTAACCGCCCTTCAAGGAGCAGTCCCAGAGACGCCAGACTTTGCTGACTGATAATATGTTCCATCTTACAGGCATCTTCTTCCGCAATTTCCTTTTCCACACCAAGACTGACAAGCAGTTCCATAATCGTATGATTGCGTTTCAGAACCGCTTCTGCAGCGGCAGTTCCCTCTGAAGTCAGATTCAAAAAATGATTTTCATCTTTGGCAACATATCCCTCTTTAATGAGCCTTTTCATTCTATAGCAAATTGTCGGCTTGGATACACCGAAGGTTTCCGCCAAATCAATACTTCTGACATATCCTCGTTTTTTCTTCAGCAAATAGATTGTTTTCAGATAATCTTCCATGTTCTTGCTCATATTCACCCTCCTTTCATATCGTTAAAACAAAGGTCTGACCATCAATTTCGGTGACTTTCAAGTCAATTCCGTACAGTTCTTTAATGCTTTCGGCTGTGATGACTTCCTGTGGCTTGCCTTCAAAAATCACATTGCCGCCTTTCATGCCGATGATTCTGTCGGAATAATTGATTGCCTGATTGATGTCATGCAGAACCATCACAATCGTAATGCCGAAATCGGTATTCAATTTCTTGATTAATTTGAGAATATCCACCTGATAGCGAATATCAAGATAGGTTGTCGGCTCATCTAAAAACAGGATTTTTGTATTCTGTGCCAGTGCCATTGCAATCCATACACGCTGTCGCTGACCGCCCGAAAGTCGGCTGACTTCCCTGTCTTTATACTCTGTAACACCTGTCACTTCCATTGCCCATGCAATATATTTTTCATCATCTTCTGTCTGTGCGGAAAGCATATTTTTGTGAGGTGTCCTTCCGAAAGCTACCAGATTTTCAACGGTAATATCATCACTGACAGTGTTATACTGATGAACAATAGCCGCCTTTTGTGCAAATTCTTTCAGCGAAAGATTATTGATATTTTTACTTCGGAGAAAAATCTGTCCGCTGTTTGGCAAAAGATTTTTTGTCATCAGTGAAAAAAGCGTAGATTTTCCGCAGCCGTTTGCACCCATGACAGTAGTAATTTTCCCCTCTCTGATTTTCAGCGAAATATCATGTAAAATCTCATTTTTACCGTATGAAAATGATAAATTTCTAACTTCCATGGCGGGTCGTTTTTTCTTTTGCATTTCAGACATATTTTTTCGACCTCCTCAAAAGAATGATAAAGAACGGTCCTCCGACAATGTTCATGATAATCGAGGCGGAAACCTCATACGGTGCGGCAATCGTTCTGCCCACCGTATCGGCACACAAAAACACCAACGCACCGAAAATCATGGAAAACGGCACTAATTTTTTATGGTCGCTTCCCACCAGAATTCTTCCGATGTGAGGAACTATCAAGCCGATAAAGCCTATCACACCCGCAACAGCCGTTGAAACGCTGACCAAAACAGCCGCAATTACCGAAATAACAACTCTTAATCTGCTGACATTCACACCAAGTCCTCTTGCCGTCTTATCTTCAAGTGAAAGGATATTGCACGAATTGCAGACAAAAAGAGATACTGTCAGACCGACTGCCGCATACGGCAAAAGCATATACACATCACTCCATGTTTTCATAGTGATGTTGCCGTTGACGATAGCCGCCACACCCTGCATATTGCCGCCGTTCATGGAATTTAGTGCCGAGGAAAGTCCCGAAAATACCGCACTGACCGCCACTCCCACAAGGATAATTCTTAAAGGCGACAGACCGTCTTTCCAAGAAAGCGTATAGACAAGCACAAAAGCCAGTATACCTCCGCAGCAAGCCGCTATCGGCATAAAGAAAAACAATGACGGAAGAAATGCCGTTACCAGAACAGCCGCCAGACTTGCACCGCCAGATATGCCGATAATGCCGGGATCGGCAAGGGGATTTTTCAGAACCGCCTGAAACAGCGTACCCGATACGGCAATCGCTGCCCCTGCAATCACTGAAATAATAATTCTCGGAAAACGCAGGTCAACGACAGTTGCGGCATTGTCGGAGAGATTTCCCGAAAAAATACCGCCGAAAAGCTCCTGAAAGCCGACTTTCAGACTGCCTATATTCATTGCCGCAAAGCACAGGAACACAAGACAAATTGATGCAATGGCAAATGCCAAAATTGCCCTGACGGTTTTTACTTTTTTTCTGTGTAAATCTTCATTCATATTCATTGATTTTCTCCTTCGGGATATAAAATCGGCTGCAATTCGTTAAGTGCATCGGGATAATTGAACTTTGCACTCATACCGAAATTGTTATAGGAAAGATCATAAACTTTCCCCTTTTGGACAGCTTCAAAGTGTTTCCATATATCGTTTTCGGCAAACTCTTTGTCAAACATTGCCATTACACTGTCGGGCAAAGCGTGGGCACATCTCAGAATAATATCGGGAGTTTTTGTTTTCATATCTTCTGTATTGACGGTCAAAAATTCTTCATTTGTGCCTGCATAGACATTCTCACCGCCTGCCATTTCAACCAGACTGCCCACATAGCTGTTTTCCGTTGCAATGATGTAACTGCCCGGAAGTCCCATTAAAATCATCACTTTCGGGTGTTTCCTGCCCTCATTTTTGGACTTATATGTATCGTAAAAATCGGTAAATTCCTTTATAGCTGCCTGTGCCTGCTCCTGCTTGCCGAAAATTTCACCGAGTTCGTTAATGGAACGGTACAGTCCCTGAACACTTCTTGTATTCAAAAATGCCCAGTCTGAACCGACAGCCTCATATTTTGGCTGCAAGTCGCTTTGAAGTGACACGGGACTTAAAATCCAGTCGGGTTTGAGTGAGGACACGATTTCAATATCGGGACTCATCGCCAATCCAACCACAGTTGTATCCTTGTATCTTTCGGGAATAACGGAAATATTGCTGCCGCAAACACCGACCAGATCAATTTCCAGCTTGTCACAAACATCTGCAATAGCAGGCGATGTTGCAATAATTCTCGGTTCTCTGCCAAGCTTCTGCACTTTCTCAACGGCAATATCAACAGCCGCCTTTTCCTTTGGATTGACAATTCCCAAAATATCCGTTTCGGCTGATACAGGCAAAACACTGCTTTCATCAGCGGTTTTGCTTTCGCTGCAGCCTGTCAGCACGGAGCATACAAGTGATACCGCAATTACAAGAACTGTCATTGATACTTTGATTTTATTCATCATCTTCACCGTCCTCATCATATTCTTCATGGTCATCTTCGGTATTGAGCTTCGCCTTATTTTTATTCTTTACAAGAATCAAAACGATACAGCATATCACAGCCGACACACCAATACAGCCGATAACAATCCATGTGAAAGTGCCATCATTTGATGGATTTTCAGCCACACTGTCAGATTCAGCAAGGCTGACTTCCTTTTCCGTTGAAAGTGCAAGTCCTCTTGTATTGTCAAAAGTGTAGGATTCATCATGTGAAATTTGCGGCATGGGAACTTCTGCATTGGATTTTTCAGCCGTACTCGGCAAGGGTATCATGGAAATTTCTGAACTTTCCTCAACACTGCTTTCGGGAACAGAACTTTCCTGCACGGAGCTTTCGGATTTTGAACTTTCTTCTTTTGAGGATTCCTGACTGCTTTCCTGTATGCTTGATTCGGGTGCGGAACTTTCGGGAGCAGAAGACTCCTGTATGCTGCTTTCCTCAGCGGAACTTTCCGGAATACTGCTTTCAACAGACTCTGAAGGCTGATTTTTAGCTGACGGAGCCGTTACCATGACGGTATTCATATCAGTTGAATTGCCCTCTTTGAAATCACTCGGATACATATACCAGATAACCCATCTGCCCATCGGTTCAACATACATTGTTCCTCTGACAATGCTGTTTTCTGAGGGAACTTGTATGCAAATATCGGCTGTTGTACCGTTTGTATCGGAGCCGTTTCCCGTAATGCCTGCGGCTGTATCCTGCCATGCCGTATCGCCCCATTTCTGCACCTGAAAGCTGTGTCCCGAAGTGTAATCCATCAGACTCATTCTGATCGTCAGATAAAAATTGCCGCTGTCTGTTTCTTCCATAACGGCAAAATCCGATGTACAGCCCTCTACCATGCCCTGACCTGTTGCAAACGAAGCCCTGCCGCCACTGTCCTCAATGATTTTTGTAACAGGGTGTTCATAACAGCGGTTCAGTGTACAGGTATAGACCGTTCCTGCAGCCGCATCAGCCGTCAGCATGAATGGAGTAACAAGCATACAAGCCATTATTGTAACAACTGCAAATATCACACCTGAAATTTTTGCGATTTTCATAAAACCTACCCTTTCATT
>CADCCP010000108.1 GCA_902800005.1 uncultured Ruminococcus sp.
ATAAAAAGAAAGAGCTCTGAAATGTCAAAATCTTTATCTGATATATTTGACAAGCTCTGGATACCGGCAGAAATATTCCTATTTGTTTTAGTTGGTGCATCAGTGGCGATAGACAGCCTGAAAAATGCCGGACTGGTTGCTGTTATTCTTGTTTTTTCAGCTTTGCTGTTCCGTATGCTTGGTGTATTTGTATGTATGTTGGGAACAAAGCTGTCTTTCAAAGAAAAACTGTTTTGTATGTTGGCATATATGCCAAAGGCAACTGTTCAGGCGGTAATCGGAGGACTGCCGCTTGCGATGGGGCTTGGATGCGGACAGACCGTTTTGACTGTTTCAGTCATAGCGATCATTCTCACAGCTCCTATCGGTGCTTTTGCGATAGACCTGACATATAAAAAGCTGTTATCTGAAGATAAGAATTATAAAGCTGAATAGCATATACATCAACCTTTGGTAGTTTTCGTCAAATCCAAAATACTTCCTTTATTAGCTTTATCACTCTGTTTTCTTTGCGTTTTTTTCTGACAACAGGTTCATCGTCTTTGGATTCTTCGCCGTCCCTGAAGGCAAGCTCTTTTTTTAAATGCTTTATGTAAAGCACCTGAATAATATCGACAATAATAAACAGTATTAAAAACCAAATCATATTTTTACCTCCCGAACAGCTTCATTTTCTTTGTAGTGTTGACATCGGTGTATAAGTGCAGTATTTCCGAATAAACATTCCTGTTCCACTCACACGGATTTGTATAATTCGGACTTGTCCTCAAACGGTATGCCTTGCAGTGACCTTGTATCATAGCCTTGTTGAATTTCAGAAAATCGGGCTGTGAGATAGGATAAAAACAGTAGTTTATCTCCTTGATGTACGGCAACGGCAAATTCAGATATTCTTCCAAATAGGAAATATCCCACTCCGTACCTCTGCACATCACGATTTTTATATCAGACTTTTCAAAAAGCGTATCCCTTATATCCAAAACGGCTGTAATAGTATATTGGGCTGTTGTATTTTCGCTGCCGTAAACGGAAAGAGGATAAATCGGCAGACCGTTTACAGTACAGCCGTTTCGGGCAGCATTGGTATCTATTTCGTGAAAGTTCAGAAACCTGTTATAAACACCGTCAGGAAGAAAAAGAAAAATACTCTGCTTTGCCTGTGAAAGAATAATCGCCATTTCAAAAGCCGTCTGAATAACACCGCTTGAATTATGCACGGACGATACACCGATAACATAACGCTCTGAATTTTGCCATTCCTGCAATTCATCAAAATTTGCCGTTTCATTTTCGGAATATTCAGCCGTGATTTCGGATTTGCTGAATTTTACTTTTGTTGTATCAACGACCTTTGCCAATTCTGTTTGCAGAGTGTCACTTACTTCAAAATACCTGTTATTTTCGGCTCTTTTTTGCAGGATAAATTCAAAATCCTCTATATCCATAGGCATTTTCAGCAAATCGAAAAAATCCTTTTTAAATCCCTGTTCATACAGTTCGGACAAGGAAATATCATAGATACCGTTATCAAGAAATCTTGTTATTTCAGCTAAAAAATTCTGTTCGTCCGTGATTTTGCCGTAGATATAAATAAATCTTACATCGGGCAAATCTGTTTTGACTTTCAGAATTTCCTCTATCAAGTCTGCACCACGTTCACGATAGCCACGAAAAACAACCACAATATGCGGCATAAGTGTAATTATCTTTTTTGCGAAATCTGTCTTTAATTCGTTCTCATAGCTTAAAACGGCATAATTGTTTTCCGTAAAATCAATGTTTCTTGCAAGATATTTTTGCGTATTCCTGTCGCACAAAATAACCAAGTTCACTTTTTATTCCCTCATTTCCGTAAGGAGAGTTTGAAGTCGTTTTATCAATTCTTCATCGAATGCCTCATAGAGAATTGATGACCACATGAAAATATAATCTTTATTGTCAAAACCGCAAAGAACGATTAAACGGCTTCTGTATTCGGTTGTTTCCGTCAAGCCTGCCGCACGTCTGAAAACAGTCGGTTTTGCAATCGACAGATACTTTTCAAGTATTATTTCATTCAAATTGATACCGCCTGTGATTTTTTGAAATTGGTATCTGCCGTCAGAGAAAAAATACTGATAAGCTGTAAAGTCGGACAAGTTCCATTCAGTTTTACAGCGTTTTTCCATTTCTCCGAGTATTCCTTTGAATGAACGGTTTATTTTCAAGACTGATTTATCTATCGTTGTTATGTTTTGCTTCGGAACAGGGACTTTAACAGGCTGATTTTCTTCAACCTGTTCTTTCTGTTCGATTATTTTTATTTTCAATTTACGCTTGCCGAATGATATTCCCATTTTGCACCTCAATATCCGATTTAAACCTCACCGAATTTTGTTGTACAGATATGATACATCAGGCTGTCAGTCGGTATCGGCTTTTCAAACGGGATTATTTTATGACCGCATACGATAAGTCCACTGCCTTTTTTACCCGTTTTCAGATAACTTTGCTGTGACGGTGAAAGGCTGAACAGATTTTGAAGTGTGTCCAAATCCTCTTTTCTCTGCTGTAAAAGTACGACAAATTCAGAATTTAAAAGCATTGTTTTCGCCTGTGGACTTGTCAGGACTTCCGTGATGTTCTGTGTGATAGCCGTAGGCACACCGCCGTATTTACGGATACGCTTATATACCTTTGCGAAAAACTCTCCCGAACGGTGAGTAGTTTTTCCTGCACCGTCATTGAACATTATCGAAAATTCATCTATCCAAACCCAAGTCCTGATACCTTTATCTCTGTTTCGGCTCACCCTCTGCCAAACATATTCAAGAACAACTTGCAGACCGACAGGTCTTATCTGTTCGCCCATTGAAGAAATATCGAATACAAGAAAACGCTTGTCTGTATTGATATTTGTTTTGCCTGCAAAAATATTGAAAGAGCCTGTTATGTAGAGTTCAAGCGACAAGGCAAGATTTTTCGCCTCAATTTCGGGCATGGCAACAAGATTGTTATAGAAATCTGCAAAAGTCGGTATCTTGCCGATGTTTCCGTGAGAAGTGATAAATTCACGGTATATTTCTTTCACGCATCTGTCAATCAGCGTTCTTTCATTGCTTGTCAGTTCTGCACCCTTTGCCGTTTCGCATATCGTCATAATAAACTCCGCTTTCGTTGCAATAGCAGATTGACCTTCTTCACCTGAATTAAGGTCTGTATCAAAAACATTCAGCTTTGTGGGGGAATTCGGTGCTATTTTCAAAATCGTTCCGTCAAATTCCCTTACCAACGGTTCATATTCTCTTTCGGGATCAATGACGATAACTTCATCATCGGGATATTTCAAAAGTACATCAAAAATTTCCGATTTTGAAAACATGGATTTTCCTGCACCTGACGTTGCCAAAACAAAGCCGTTTGAATTCATTTCAGCCGTTCTGTCAAGTGCAATAATATTTTGCGTTACCAAGTTTTTACCGTAATAAACACCGTTCTTGACAAAGTGGTCGATATGATTAAACGGCATAAGCACTCCTGCTGCATCGGAAAGCATGGAAAACATCACTTTATCACCGCTTTTACTGCTGAAAGGCATTTGTGCAAACGGCATGACAGCCTGTAAAGCCTTTGACTGCTGACCGCCTTTTATTTCAATGCTGAGTTGATGTTTGGAAGCCTGATCTTTTACGATAAAGTGTGTCAAATCGTCAAGTTCCTCTTTTGTTTTTGCTGTGACAGCTATCAGAAAACCTATTTCAAACAGTTCACAATCCGTACTGCTCAATCTTTCCTGCAAAGCATTGAGATTATCTCTTTCATTGGACAGCGTGAACGGTATAAAATCACCGCCTGTTTTATGGTTTTGTTCCATACGCTTTTGAATTTGCAGTTCCACGCTGAAAATCTTTTTACGGAGAATTTCCATAGCCTTTGATTTTGCAACCCTCATGATATGCTTGCTTACGGTGATTTTATGGCTGTTGTCGATAAAGTCCCTGACGATTTCATCATCAACATAAGTCGCATATTCTTTGACAAAAAGCACTCTTGTCAACTGTTCGCCTATCTCGATTTCATGCTTTTTGAATTTGAAGTAGGCAGGCGAGATGTAATTTTTTATTCTGTTTCCCGATACATGATCGGGCATGATAAACGGTACGTCTGAAAGCTGATGATAGAATTTATACAGCACTTCAAAAACATCTTTTGGATTAAGCTGTTTTGTTTCGGAGCCAAGACTTGCAAAAAGTGTACTCAATTCCTGATAGTAATTGAAAAGTATTCTTGCATTGTCGATATTGCCCGTAGGCTTATAGTAAAGAGCCATCAGCATAATTTTTCCTGCACCCGTTGCACTGCTTTCGGAAATGGCATTTTCCATGATATTTCTGTAATCGTCTGCAATTTCGGGATAGTCCGTTGTAACAGGCATGAGCGTATCTTTCAAAGTTGCCGTGTCAATATCGGTATTCATAATAAATTCCTGCACGTTCACATCGGGAGAAAAAGAGTTTATCAGGTGAGTATATTTCTTGTAAATCTCCTGTTCTCTTGAAACGGAATGGTTTTCTGTGCTGTTTTGGGAATGACGGCTTTTTTTGCACCCAAAAATCTTTTATTCTGTTTATTGTTCATCGTCAAAATCTCCTTGATAGCTGAAATATCTTGTATCGGGCTTTAATGATGACATCAGGAAAGAGAAAAGATTTACTCCGCCGGGACGCACCACACCAAGACCGATAATAATTGTCATTTCGATAAAGACTATCCAACCGATAAGGTCAGTTGACAGCCCGTACTGCATAAGCCAAAGCACCGTCAGACCGCCCATAACAAGACCGACAGCCGTAAAAGCTATTTGAATAGGTTTCAGACCGAACAGTTCTGCCCGTTCCACGAATATATTTTTTGTCAGCTCAACTTTAATCAACTTACATCAACTCCTATTTGGAATTTAAATTTCTATTTATTTTTTGAAAAACATTGTTTTTTATATCTTTATGTGATATAATGAAAGCGTCATTATTGAATGGAGTCT
>CADCCP010000109.1 GCA_902800005.1 uncultured Ruminococcus sp.
AAAAGACGGGCATAAATGCGGAATTATCCGCACCGTCAATCCCATTGACAGTGAAAAAGGTACAGGTATTACTGTTTCGGGGCAGGCTTTAAATGGATTTACATTTCAAAGAATTGTTAAACCGTATGCTGATGAAGATTATTTTGCTGTTCCACTTCCCAATGCGTCACCGTCCGTGAAATCAGCGGAATATATTTTGAAGCAGTATGTTTCGTATAATCTCGGTGAAAATGCAGAGAGTTCAAGACAACTCCCGAATTTTGTAATTGCCTCAAATCAAAACAGAGGTCTTGAAACAAATTGGTTTAGCAGATATTCCATGCTGAATGATGATTTGCAGGCTATATGCGAATACTGCGACTGCGGATATGAGATTTACGTTGACCTGCAGACAAGGAAGTTTGTTTTTGATTATCTTTCGGGTGTGGACAGGTCTGTTGACCAAAGTGCAAACAGCCGTGTCATTCTTTCAAAGGAATTTGAAAGCGTAAAGAATATTTCATATACGCATGATATGAGCAATTACAAAAATCTTGCTTACTGCGGAGGTTACGGCGAAGGTGCCGAAAGAGCGGTTCAAGCTGTGAGAGCAAAGGAACTTTCAGAAAGTCCGACAGGCTTTGACAGGTTTGAAACATTTTTTGACTGCGGTGATTTGCTTTCGACCGAAACGGAAACGGTAATTTCACTTGAACAAGAAGGACAGCATAGACTTGATGAATATAAGGAAATAAAGAGCTTGACTGCGGAAATCTCGCAGGCAGGTTCTTTTTTATACGGTAAACAATGGGATTTGGGCGATTTGGTGACGGTTGCAAGCCGGAAATTTGACTTGACACAAAATCTGCGTGTAACAGAGGTCAAGGAAAGCTATGAACCGAAAGAATTTCGGTTAAGCGTCACTCTCGGAGCATTGCCAAAACGTTTAGGTGATGTTTTAAAGAGCCTTAAATCACCCATTAAATAGTATTTGGGAGGTGTTTGAATGAGCGAAAAATCAATGTTTTTCAACAGTACTGACGGAGATGTGAGAGAATACTCTGCGGCAGATTTTGCAGATTGTCTGTCGGGAATATGTTCGGATGGTGTTCTTGAAGGTCTTGAAGTAACGCCGACAAATTCAAAAGTGAATATTTCGGCGGGAAAAGCTGTTATAAAAGGCTATATCTATGTGCTTGATGACATAAAAGTGATAACGGCAAGTTCGGGAAATGCAAAAAGATTTGACAGAGTTGTGCTGAAACTCGACCTTGCAAACAGAAACATATCAGCCGTTGTCAGAACGGGAACAAACATACCGCCTGCATTGGGTGAGAATGAAATCTCTCTTGCAGTTGTGACTGTTCAGACAAACGGAGCTGTCACAGGTGTGGAAGATACAAGGGAATATTCGAGAGATTATAAAAATTTGTATAACAAGCCTATTTACTGCGGCACATCTGCACCAAGAAAATCTTTGGGAAATGACGGTGATATTTATGTGCAGTACGAAAGTTAAGGTGACGGCATGAGCAACTATATTTCAACGATTTACAGACTGTCAACAGAACCCGCTGTCACTTGCAATCTGTCATATGAAGTCAAGCGTGAGGGTGACAGAGTTTATTATCGTTTCAAAGTGCGAGTCGGGACTTTGTATCCGAACACTTTGACATTCCCGTATAATCTGAAAGCAGATATTACGCTGAACGGGAAAAAATTTCTTTCAGGCGGCACTTTGAAAGATATTCAGCCAAGCAAATGGACAGTACCGTTTACCATATATTTTCCTCACAAAACAGGTTGGTATCGGGTAGATAATGTCGGTAATGTTTCAAATTTGCCCTGCACGGTCAGACTTTACAGCACTCAGACTTCCGGCACGGCTGCTTCAACAGGTGTGGTCGCCGTTCCTGTCAAAGAAAATGATGTGCGAAACATCAAAGTCAAGATAAATGGCGTTTGGAAAAATGTTTCAAACGTTTATGTAAAAGTCAACGGTATCTGGAAAAAAGCTGAAAAGCTGTATGTGAAAATAAACGGGATATGGAGGGGCAGTTGATGGCGGAGTATGTAAAAAAACTTGCACTTGATTTCAATGCAAAACAGTCTGCACAAACGGTATGTGCAAAACAGCTTGATGACAAAAGCAGATTTCTGCTTGCAGAACCGCAGATTGACGGAGAAAAGTTTGATGTTAGAAATTGCAGTGCAAAGCTGTATGCAAAAAGAAATGATGATACGGTGCTTATTGTCGGCGGAACTGTCACAGATGACGGAGATATTTTATTTGAGCTTACAAGTCTGTTGAAAAAGCCCGAAATACTGAAATGTGATGTAAAGCTGATATATGAAAGCACAACTCTTTCATCATGCCTGTTTTATATCAAGGTCATTCAAACAATCATGCTTTCCAATAAAATGAGGGTATGTCGAAATACGGCATACTCGGATATTATCGTTCTTAAAGACGGAGATGAATATTATCAGCTTGCAAATGAAGAAAAGCTGATTTTTACGGTTAAAAACGACAGTGATATTATTCTTCAAAAAGAGTTGACAAACAGTGATTATATTGAAAATGAAAACGGTTGTTTGCTGTCATTGAGTTCTTCGGAAACGGATATTGATGTCGGAACGTATTATTACAATGTGGTGCTTCTGAGAATTGACAATGAACGTGAACCTATAATCACAAAGACTGAATTTATAGTTGAAGAGGGGTGAAAAAAGTGCTTACAGGTCAGATAAATCATTATGGCGGAAATGTAGTCGATCCTACTGCGAGAGAATTGCTTTCGGAAATACAGTCGCAAGTGCAGGATTTACAGGACAATGCGGTTATTTTAAACGGCTTTTTTGATGACACACTCGGCTGGTGGTCTCAGGTTCAGGGAGAAGATAAGAGAGATGATTCTGTTATCGTACACGGCAGAGAAATCACGCATAACACGGGAAATCGTGAAGTATCGCCTATGATGGTAACTCAAACAAAAGTGAATTACTCGTCAAATACAGGTGAACTTTTTACAAGAATAACCGATTCTTATCATGAATTGATAGGTGAAGGTGAGATAACTGCCGAAAGGGACAGCAGTACACCGAATTTTACTGCAACAGGTGCAACAGCGTACAACAAATTTAAAGGTAATGTCGGGGTATGTGCATCAACATACAGGGTTTATGATAAAGGTTATACAGACGAAGAACTCAGCGGACGTGGGGCAAGCAAATCGTGCGGCGGTAATTATATGACATACCGTCATGGTGCTTATCGTCAGGGAAAAAACGGCGGCAGCTACTCCATAGGCGGAGAATTTTATATTTTCAACGATCCCACTTATCCCGATGAAACCGATTTTTACGGAAACGATCCACACTTCCGTCATAAAACGTGGACTGCCGGCATTCATATAGGTGCAGGTGGTACTTATCCCGTCACGGCAGGCATTTTGATAAACGGTTTTAATGCATCTGCGTATCCGAGATATACTTCCGGTACTTATAACGGTATTGTTATAGGTGCAACCAGCATGAAAATAAATGGTGCAAACAGTGCCGAAACAGTCGGTATCAACATGGGTTCGTGGAAAAAATCGGGCTTTTACGGATACACGGCTGTCAATATCGGATATGTGCCGAGAGCCTTGAAATCACGAGGTTCGGCATTTTTTGAAGCACCGAGCATGAAATTTTTAAATCCCGATGGAGATATGCCCGTTGCGGTTTCTTCAAGAAACACACCTTACATAGATTTCAAAACAGGCATTGCCAACGATTACTATGAAAATTCGCTGCCGAAAGAAAGACCGACAGACACCACTCATGCACGAATAGGCTATGTATCTTCAAGCGATACTGTCAATTTTTCATGCACAGGAGGTTTGAAATTTACTGCCAACAGGCAGTTTACGACTGTTTCGGACACATCTGTTGAGGGAGAAACAGGCACTGTTCAGGGAAATGATACTGCAAATACCATAGATTACATAATGAAAGGCACGGACTTTTCACCATCTGCTCCCGTCAATCTCGGTACATCTTCTAAAAAGTGGGATAACATCTATGCAAATACAGGTACTATCAACACATCTGACCGCAACTGTAAAACGGATATTTCCGACATAGACGAAAAAATCCTCCGTGCATGGTCGAAAGTGAATTATAAGATATTCAAATTCAAAGGCGGAGATCGTAAGCATTTCGGTGTCATAGCACAAGATGTAGATGATGCTTTCAAATCTGAGGGACTGAATGCCCGTGAATTTGGTCTTTTTTGCGAAGACGTTGACGAGAACGGAAACAAAATTCTCGGTGTGAGATATAGTGAATGTCTTGCACTTGAATGTGCTTATCTGAGAAACAGACTGGGGGCTTGAATATGAGAAATATTTTAGGAATGAATTTTGCGGATAATAATTATCCCGATTTCGGTTCGATAACATTCGACATAAATTCCATGTTGACAAGAGCGGTCTGCATAGGTACTTACAACGCAAATGCTTTTTATTTTAGATCTGGTGATGTTGCAATTGTGGATGATGCTCAAAGGGCGTTTGTCTACAATTCCGATAGCGATTCATGGACGGAGTGGGATATATGAGTGATTTTTTTGATATTACAAAAAGAAGGGCAGACAAAAAAGCCCGTGCGGACATACGGGCGTTGGGGGCGAGAGTGGATAATATCATCGCACTCAACAACGATACAGAGGGCAACAGTGAGCTTGTGGACATTCGCACAGGTGTTGACGGTACGGTTTATGCAAGTGCGGGAGCGGCGGTAAGAAAACAGATAGAGAGCCTGATCACCGGGTACAGACAAAATGAAGTGATCCCCACATTACAATAC
>CADCCP010000110.1 GCA_902800005.1 uncultured Ruminococcus sp.
ATGCGGCAGCTGACAGATATTATGAAGTGCAGAAACAGTATTACAATACAAGCACCAACAACAATATCAGCAAGCCTGTAACGATAAATATGACGGTCAATTTCAACGATAAAGTCAACAGTCCTGTCGAGGTCAGACGGCAGATGGAAAGTTTTTCACAGCAGCTTGCAAAGGAAATTTTGAGCGGATCGGGGTGATGGAACGTGCAGAAACTTGTTTATGTGCCGCCAAATTCCAATGAACAAGTGATACTTACAGCGGCAGAACCGATTATTTTATCGAGTGTAGCGGGACTTGGCGGCGTGGAAAGTGATGTGATTTCTTCTGAAGTTGTCGGAATGGACGGTGTATTTTATCACGGCTGCAAGAAAACTCCCAGACCGATTCCGTGTACAGTTTATGTAAAAGGAAAAAATCGTGAGGATATGTACAGGCAAAGGCTGAAAATTATCGGTCTGCTTCGTGCGGAAAATGATGTCGGCACACTGTATTATTCCAATGATTACATATCCGTGAAAATCGGTGCAGTTCCGATAACTCCGCCTGATTTTGTGGAGCGTATCAAAAATTACAACAAGGCTGACTTGAAGTTTTGGTGTCCGCAGCCGTTGTGGCAGTCGCTTGAAACCAAAACCGCAAGTATTGCGAAAATCAGCGGTATCGGCTTTGAAATGCCGTTTTCATTTCCTGTGACGTTTTCGCATATCAGAAATGAAATTGTTATCAATAATCTTGGTACGGCAAGGGCACCCGTTACAATAACGATTACAGGAACAGGCGTTAATCCTGAAATTACAAATACGACAAACGGAAAGACAATATCTTTACTTGATAAAACTCTTTCCAACGGTGAACAGCTTATCATCAATACCGAAAGAGGATATAAAAGTGTAAAATTGAAAAACAACAGAACCGAAACAGACGGTTTTCAGTATATCAATCCCTTGTCGGATTTCTGGGAATTTGAAGTCGGTGAAAATAAAATCGTTTATTCAAGTGAAGATAATGCAGAGGCAACAAGTATTGTTATTACTTACAACGAAAGATTTGAGGGAGTGTGAGCATGGAAAATCCATCAATAAAGGTTCTTGACAGAAATTTGAAACTGCTTGATGAAATTGACGTTTACACTTCACTGGATTTTGTAAGGTCATGGCAGGGTATCGGAAGTTTTAACTTGGTCGTATGCGGACATGAAAAGAATTTTCAGAACGGCAATATTATCATGCTGGGAAAGAACGGGCATAAATGCGGCATTATCCGCACAGTCAATCCCGTTGACGACGAAAAAGGTACAGGAATTACAGTTTCGGGGCAGACTTTAAATGGATTTACATTTCAAAGAATTGTTAAACCGTATGCTGATGAAGATTATTTTGCAGTTCCAAGACCGAATGATATTCCGACAGTGATTTCAGCGGAATATATTTTGAAACAGTATGTTTCGTACAATCTCGGTGAAAATGCAGAGAGTTCAAGGCAACTTCCGAATTTCATAATTGTACAGAACCAAAACAGAGGGTTTGAAACAAACTGGTACAGCAGATATTCCATGCTGAATGAGGACTTACAGTCTATTTGTGAATATTGTGACTGCGGATATGAAATTTATGTTGACTTACAGACAAGAAAGTTCATATTTGAATATTTGGCAGGTGTGGACAGGTCTGTTGATCAGAATACAAACAGCCGTGTAATTCTTTCAAAGGAATTTGAAAGCGTAAAGAATATTTCATATACGCATGATGTGAGCAACTACAAAAATCTGGCATACTGTGGCGGATACGGTGAAGGTGCTTTGAGGTCTGTTCCCGAAGTAACGCCAAAGGATTGGCAAGATTCTGATAATCCACCATCGGGCTTTGACAGATTTGAAACATTCTTTGACTGCGGTGATTTGCTTTCAACTGAAACGGAAACAGCTATTTCATTGAAACAAGAGGGACAGCACAGGTTAGAGGAATATAAGGAAATAAAGAGCTTGACTGCGGAAATCTCGCAGGCAGGTTCTTTTTTGTATGGGAAACAGTGGGATTTGGGCGATTTGGTGACAGTTGCAAACCGAAAATTCAATTTGACACAAAATTTGCGTGTAACGGAAGTCAAAGAAAGCTATGAACCGAAAGAGTTTCGATTAAGCGTAACTCTCGGAGCATTGCCGAAACGTCTCGGAAATGTTTTAAAGAGCCTTAAATCGCCTGTTAAATAGTATTTTGGGGGTGTTTAAATGAGCGAAAAATCCATGTTTTTTAACAGTACTGACGAGATGTTAGGGAATATTCTGCGGCAGATTTTGCAGATTGTCTGTCGGGAATATGTTCCAGTGGAGTTCTGAAAGGGCTTGAAGTTTCTCCAACCAATTCTCAGATAAATATTTCATCAGGCAAAGCCATTATCAACGGATATGTTTATGTTCTTAACGGCACAAAAGTTATTTCGGGCAGTGTAGGCAGTTCACAGAGATTTGACAGAGTTGTTCTGAAACTCGACCTTACAAACAGAAATATCTCGGTTGTAGTGAAAACAGGTTCAAATATACCGCCTGAGCTTAATGAAAACGAAATATCTCTTGCGATAGTGACGGTACAGACCAACGGAGCTGTTACAGGTGTAACAGATACAAGGACTTATTCGAGAGATTATTCAAATTTACAGAATAAGCCAATTTATTTCGGTACAGGTACTCCGAATAATTCTTTGGGAAATAATGGGGATATTTATGTGCAGTACGAAATTTAAGGTGACAGTATGAGCAGCTATATTTCAAGCATCTATCAGCTTTCAACAAATCCGAAGTTAACTTGTAATTTATCGTATGAAGTGAAGCGTGATGGCAGCAGCGTTTATTATCGTTTCAAGGTTCAAGTCGGAACTTTATATCCGAATACTCTTACATTTCCATATGATTTGAAAGTGGATATTACTTTGAACGGTAAAAAAATCCTTTCGGGCGGTACTTTAAAGGACAGTTATCCAAGTAAATGGACAGAACCGTTTACTATGTATTTTCCGCATAAAACAGGCTGGTATGAAGTCAGCGATATTGGAAATTCAGAAACATTACCTTGTACAGTGAGATTTTACAGCACTCAGACTTCGGGAACAGCTATGTCAACGGGTGCAATTTCTGCACCGCCTTACGAAAAAAATGTTTCTCAAAGCATTAAAGTGAAAGTCAACGGAGTTTGGAAAAACGCTTCAAATGTATATGTGAAAATCAACGGTATTTGGAAGCAGGCTGAAAAGATATATGTAAAGGTCAATGGAGTTTGGAGGGGCAGTTAATGGCGGAATATATCAAAAAAACAGAAATTGATTTCAATGCGGAATATCCTGCACAAACTATATTTGCAAAACAGCTTGATGAAAGCAGTCGTTATCTTCTTGCAGAGCCTCAGCTTGACGGCAATAAATTTGATGTAAGAAACTGTACAGCGAAACTCTATGCAAAAAGAAATGATGACACCGTGATAATTGTAAACAGTACCGTCACAGATGACGGAGATATTTTATTTGAGCTTACAGACCTGATAAAAAATCCCGAAACGCTTAAATGCGATGTAAAGCTGATATACGAAAATAAAGTGCTTTCGTCATGCCTTTTTTATATCAAGGTCATTCGAACGATATTGCTTTCAAACAAGATAAGGCTGATTCAAAACACAGCGTATTCCGATATTATCCAAGTCAAAAACGGTGGAATATATTATCAGCTTTCAAATGCTGAAAAGCTGATTTTTGCAGTAAAAAACGGCAGTGACATTATTCTTCAAAAGGAACTCACGAACAGTAACTATATTGAAGATGAAAACGGTTATCTGCTGTCTTTGAATTCTGCTGAAACGGACATTGATGCAGGAATTTATTATTATAATGTAACAATTTTGAGGGAAGATAATGAACGAGAGCCGATAATTACCAAAACAGAATTTATAGTAGAGGAGGGATAAGATGCTTACAGGTCAAATAAATCATTACGGTAGAAATGTTGTTGATCCGACTGCAAGAGCACTGATTTCTGAAATGCAGTCCCAGATGCAGGAATTGCAGGATAATGCTGTTATACTGAATGGATTTTTTGATGATACACTTGGTTGGTGGCCACAGGTTCAGGGCGAGAATAAAAGAAAGGATTCTGTTATCGTACACGGCAGAGAAATATCACACAACACAGGAAATATCGAAGCATCTCCGTTCACGGTCACACAGACAAAAGTAAACTATCTTGATAGCACAGGAAGTCAGTTTGCGAGAATGACAAATAGAGCGTGTTCACATAAAAAGAGCATCAAAAATCATAGCCAACATGATAACAGAAAGAAAAATTGAATCGAGCTTATCGTAGCGTGTAAAAACTTTTC
>CADCCP010000111.1 GCA_902800005.1 uncultured Ruminococcus sp.
GCTCAGACCGGAGATTTTACTCTTACGCTTCTGAATAATGTTTTCTGGAACAAGACTACTGGCACAAGTGCTTATTCTATCGGCTCAGCTATTACACTCAACCCAATGAATTTCGGTAATAATATGTAAAAATTTTAAATAGGAGATGTAGCAAAATGCAGAGTAAAGACTTTTTACAGCAGACTTTTGTATCTGCCGTCATAACGGGACTTTTGCACTATCTAGGTATCGTTGCCGTGCCTATTATCATCTTGATTGTGGCTATGATAATTGATTACATAACGGGTATGATGTCGGCATGGCTTAACGCTGAACTTTCAAGCAAAAAGGGCATTAAGGGCATTGTTAAAAAAATAAGCTATCTTGCATTGGTGGCAGTCGCTATGATCGTTGACTGGCTGATTTTTCAGGGACTGCAACAGATAAATGTCGATTTGCATTACAGCGTGTTTTTTGTGGTATTGGTGGCGGTATGGCTTATCATAAATGAATTGATTTCCGTTTTGGAGAATCTTTCCCGAATGAGCGTACCGATACCAAACTTCTTGAAAAAACTGATAAACAGACTTAAAACAACCATTGACGAAAGTGAAAGAGAGGATAAAAACTATGTACAAAAAGATAAGAATTAACTTCCGTGATGCAGGCGAAATAATAATTCCCGAGGATACATGGGACGATTACGATTTTTATGAAGGCTTTATCATCATTAAAAAAGATGAAGCATGGATAGCTATGTATAATGCGAAAGATGTTTTTTCGCTTGTACTTGAAAAATGAGGTGGAAAAAGTGACGGATGAAGAAAAATTCATTGACAAGGCTCAATCTTATGTCGGTTGTACCGGTTATGATATTTGTGTTCGTGAAATCGGATTTAACTATGTAGACCATTGGTGTGCATATTTTGTGTCACTTGTTATGAAAAAATTGGGATATGTCGGAAAATACATTGTTCCAAATCCGCCAAAAGATGTAATTGGCGGTGCAGGTGACATTCCCCGATATTCTGACGGTGTTTATGGTACATGGTTCAAAAAAGGTGAAAAAGTACCTCAGGCAGGGGACTTGTTTTTTATGAGATATGAAGATTATCCGAGCAAAGACAAGTATTTCTGTGACCATGTAGGAGTAGTCAAAAATGTTTCGGGTGACGTTATCACGACCATAGAGGGCAACGTTGACGGCATTAACGGAAACTGGGCGAGAACATCAACTTGCAAGAATAAAACACGTTATATGAGTGACTATTCGATGTATGCGTTTTACCGTCCATTTTGGAAGAACGAAACAAAAACCACGACTACATCAAATAAAAAGTCTGTCGAGATATACCAGATAAATTCGTCAAAAGTTGTTGACTATCCCGTTATCGTGACGGCAAGTGATGGGCTGAATATCCGTCAGGGTGCAAGCACAAATTACAGTAAACTCGGCATGATACCTTACGGAGCAGCCGTAAAAATCACTCGTTACACTTCGGGCGGTGCTTACAAATGGGGACTTATCGAATATGACGGTGTGAAAGGGTGGATTGCACTTGACTATACCGCTGAAATCGACATAGATAAACTTGCAGTTGAGGTTATAAATGGTAAATATGGTAACGGCGATATCCGTAAGAAACGGCTCGGAACGCTTTACAGTGACGTTCAAAAACGTGTGAATGAAATATATCGCAAATAAAAAACCGCCTGTAAGGATTTCAAATTTCTTGCAGGCGGTTTTTTTATAAATTTATTGCAAAATCGATTTAGATATGGTACAATAAATGAGTAAAAAATAATATTTATAAGCCATTTGAAGACTGTTTAAAATTGAATAATTATGCAAAAAAGTTGTCAGGCAAGATATAAAATTTTTGTGTTTTGCTTGACATTTTTTATCTTTTGCTTGCGAAGCAACATCCTCCCTCCGATGTGGAATATGGAAAAAAAATTAAAAGGAGAATGATGATAATGTATAAACCCGAACCTATAGACACCAAAGATATATTACTTCCCGAAGAATTGACAGTCCTTACTGAGAAAATAGCCGAAAATGTGCATGATGTGTGGGCTTCAGGAAGGATCGCAGAGGGCTGGACATACGGCTCTGTCAAAAATGCAGAGAAAAAAACAACGCCTTTTCTTATCCCTTACGGAGACCTTCCCGAAAGTGAGAAGGAATACGACAGGAATACTGCATTGGAAACATTAAAGCTCATCATTAAGCTCGGTTATACCATAGAAAAGAAATAGTCCTTGCTTTGAAGACCGCCGATATATGAAAAGTCAGACTTTTCAGCATATTTTGCTTCCGCAGAGCATATAATTTATTTAGAAGAATATATATGCAGATATTGGCTCGGAGCGGAGGTACGGCAATATGAAAAAAACGGTCATCGTGTGCATTACAGCGGTAATTATCGGTATTTTACTGACTTTTACAACGGTGCGGGCAGCGGACGGCGACACCATTTTTGAGGGATATTCCAAAAGCTTTGTAGATATTCCTCACAGCAATTATCTTTTCGGTGATTTCAGAAATCTTTATCCCGGAGTAAGCGTTTCCAAAAACATAACAGTGCATAATCCCGATACGAGAAATGTCCGTATCTTTCTGAGGGCAAGGGCTGTTTCAAGCGAATATATATATCTGCTTCAACACATTTCACTGTCCGTCATTGACAGTGACGGCAGTGTCATCTCAAGATCGGAAAATCCTGCACAAAATATGTTTTTATGCGAGCTTTCGGGAGGAGAGAGCCGTGAATTAAAAATACGCCTGCATATCAACAGGAATGATGTTCCGGATATAAACTCAACATTTCAGAAGTTGGACTTCATATTCTCCGCTGAGGAGTTTGCAGGTCAGCCCGATACCTTTCCGAAAACTGACGGAGATCATACATCATTGATATGCACCGTTTCGGGTATCATCATGCTTGCATCCGTTGCAGTTGCATTTTTATCCCGAAAATATGAACAATAAAAGATCACTCATCGTCTTGCATAAGCAGAGCGATGAGTGATCTTTTTATTCGGGGATAATGATGACCTGTTCGGGATAAATGCAGTCGGGATCGCAGAGTCTGTTGAGATTGATAATATCGGCAAGCGATACATTGAAACGCTTGGCGATCTTCCATAGAGTATCTCCTTCCTGTACGACATACTTGACAGTACCGTCACCGTCATCGCTGTCGGGCTTCGGCATGGGGAGTGTTACAGGGAAAACAGGAATTTTCAGAATATTGCCTGCCCATATTTTGTCGGGATCTTCAATGCCGTTGAGCTTTACAAGGTCATCAACGGTCGTATTGAATTTTTCTGCCAGCTTGAAAAGCGTATCACCGTCCTGAATGGTGTATTCATGGTAAGGCTTTATATCGGGTACGACTGTTACGGGTATTCTGAGAACCCTGTCTGTTTCGAGCATACCTGTATCAATGATCCCGTTGTAACGTGCTATCATATTTACGGTCGTATTGAACTTCTTTGCAATGTCGCAGATGTTGTCTCCCTGCTTCACGACATATATCACTGTGTCCATAAAAATTCCTCCTGTCAAAAATGCTTTTCACACTCTATTATATTCATATATATTTTTAATTGACATAAAAAATACATTTTTTAACTTGAATGTGCAAGAAGTTTCGTGACTTTGGAATGATTTTATATAATAAAACTTGACACAACGAAGTCGAAACAATAGTAAGACTATGCTAATATTGTACCAAAATGTTTCGTATATTCCTTTAATTCAATATTATCATTGTTCTTATCAAAATGTATCTTGTACTTTGAGGAACAATTGAACTCCGTGTCCTCAAAGCCCCTCAAATCTTCACAATAAAAATATATCAGTTTTTTCATAGATACCTCTCATTTATTCCTGCTTTTGATATAGCCGATAAGGTTCTTTGTACATTTAAAAATAGCCATTGTGGGACTTTCAGAACTCTCCAATGCTGTTATGATGACTTCCAAAAGCGTGTCCGTACCGTCAAAAATCTGTTCTTTCAAATTTTCGTCGCTTTCTGCTATGCCAAAATCGTTATTTTCATTGCATTTTTTCAGCTGTTCGGCAATAGCAAGACGTATTGTTGTCTTTTCTTCATCACTCTCTATGCTTTCATACAACAGCAAAAAATAATATTCAGGTCGTATCTGAATTACGTTGTTGCCAGGCTGTATGTCGATGGGCAGGTATGATAACTTTATTTTTTCGACTGTCATAGCGTATGGAATCCTTAATACTCTCCAACGACTTCCGCCAGTCAAATTCTACGGGATAACGAGCCTGTTTTTTCAGTTTTAGATTTTTCACGGCAGATTGCTTGATACCGAGCATTTTTGCCATATTGTAGTCCGAACAGGCATTCATATCCAGCACATCACCGTTACTGTATTTATGTATCATGCCGTCCATGAGAATACTGAACATCAGCAGTTCAATTTCAGATTTGCTTGTTGCACCGAAATTCCTGTCATAGAACATATCCGCAATTTTATCAAAGGCTTCGGCTTTTTTCGCCGTCAGTTCACTCTCGTCATACAGCCCGTCAAACAACTTCTCACTCATTTCTATCTTCCTTTCAAATTACAAGTCCCTCTATATTCATCTCTTTCAAGTGTTGCACCTGTTCTTTTTGGCTGTCGCTTTTAAAGCCGTCAGGCAAAGTCGCAAGTCTTAAATCTGCACGTCTTAAAACTGCACGTCTTAAAACTGCACCGATTAAATGTGCACCGCTTAAATCTGCACCTGTTAAATCTGCACCGATTAAATATGCATCGCTTAAATATGCACCGCTTAAATCTGCACCGCTTAAATCTGCACCGCTTAAATCTGCACCGCTTAAATCTGAATAGCTTAAATTTGCACGGAATAAATTTGCACCGCTTAAATCTGCACGGCTTAAATCTGCACCGCTTAAATCTGCACCGCTTAAATCTGCACCTCTTAAATCGCTACCAGTCAAAATAAGCCAACGAATATCGATTCTATTTGATAATTGATTAGGATATTGGTTCATCAACCTATGCTTAAATATATACCTGAAACAATATTTAATGATATCCGAATTTTTGTTTATACTGTCAACATAGTTCCACCATCTCACACGTTCTTTTTCTTCCAATATGTATTCATAGATATGCCTGTAAACTTGTGCTGTGCAGGAAAGAATATTGACAATAGCCTCCATATGCTTTTTTTCATGAAGATTGTCGTAAAGTTCTCCGTTTGTCAGCATTTCCTCAAATAAATACGGCAGTAAACGCAGATTTTTTTCCTTGTATACAAAGCTGTCAGGATTATCAATATCTTTTTCAGCACGCAGTAAGATAAACTTGCAAACCATATCCTGCAAGGGTGCTTTTTTGAACTGCAAGAAAAAGTTGATGATTTTACTTATTTTGTCATCTTGCGACAATCCATAATCGGCATAAATGGCATTGAGTTCCCTGTAAATTTTCTCGCACAGGAAAAAGTCACGGATATTATTGTGATAGAACTCTACTGCACCCTTGTCCGTTTCTTTCCAGTAGTTGCACAAGGCATAACACTGTTTTACCCACATTCGAACATTATCATCTTCTAATTTTTCGTGCTTATTCCTTAAATCATCGATAATATTTTTCAGTTCTTCAGATACAACAAACAACTGATTGTTATTTGTCTGATACATTCTGTAAGCTATTTCTTCGGAAATTCTGTAAATAATATCACTGCATTCCATTATAGTATGTCCGCTGTTGCCAAACATATCATTGTATCTTGTTTCACTCAACTCATGATAAAATATCTGGTGATACAATTCCCAACTGTTTTTCTTTTTAATATCTATATCATCGTGATTTGCAGCAAGCATA
>CADCCP010000112.1 GCA_902800005.1 uncultured Ruminococcus sp.
CTTTAGTCTGTTTTAACACGCACATCGCCCTCAAACTCACAAACTATTTTCTCACAGAGGGCGGTGACAACCGCAAGGAAATGGGACGTGACAGGTACAAGAGAATTGATGATAAATTGTGTGAATGTGAGCATAAAATTTCGGAAGAAGATGCAATGAAATTATTGGAAAACTGCACGCTGAATTATCATCACAAATGGATGCCGCACATGGTCATCACTGTGTGGAGCAGTATATATAACTGCACAAAGAAAACTATGAAAATGTGTTCGGGTATGAATTACAACGACATGTATGAGTTTTCTCTCGATGAACCCGGAAAGGTCAAAAAAATAAAATAAGGAGGCGGTGCTTTTGGAAAGTACAAAAAAAGTTCTTTTGGACGCACAAAATCTCTGGAAATCCTACGGCAAGGGCGAGGCAAGAGTTGACGCTCTTGCAGATGTTTCTTTACAGATATTTGATGGTGAACTTCTGACAATTTTAGGCAGTTCGGGCAGCGGTAAAAGTACCCTTTTGAATTCTCTGGGCGGTATGGACAAGCCTGACAGGGGCAAAATTATCGTCAGCGGAAAAGACCTCTGCAAGATGAATGACAGGGCTTTGACGGATTACAGAAGAAAAAATATCGGATTTGTTTTTCAGTCGTTCAACCTGATAGCCGAACTTACAACAAAGGAAAATATTGCTATGACTGCCGACACCGCTCACAATCCGCATATCATTGAAGAAGTTTTTGACATGGTGGGGCTGAAAGCCAAAATGAACAATTATCCCTCACAGCTTTCGGGCGGTCAGCAGCAGAGAATTTCTATTGCAAGGGCTTTGGCAAAAAATCCGCAGCTTTTGCTTTGCGATGAACCGACAGGTGCATTGGACTATGAAACGGGAAAACAAATTCTTGTCGAATTGGAAAAGCTTGTCCGCAAACATGGCAAAACCGTTGTTATTGTCACGCATACTCAGGAAATCGGCAAAATGTCCGACCGTATCATCAAAATGCGAAACGGCAAAATTACAGATGTTATCATAAATCAAAATCCCGTTTCAGCGGAAAGCATTGAGTGGTAAGCCTATGAAAAGAATGTTGTTTCCCGTTATCAAAAAATATCTGAAACTGCTGATTTCCATTATGCTCGTATCGGCTATGGGTTGCGGCATTATGACAGGTCTTTCGAGTGCATACGTTTCACTTGAAACATCTCTTGATGATTATGTGGAAAATTACCGTTATCCTCATGCCGTCATTACAACCGACGTAACAAACCGCAAAAATATTGAAAAGCTCAAGGAATTGCAGTCTGTTTCGGAGATAAATGCCCGACTTTGCGGAGATACCTATATCAAAAGCAAAGAGGGGCGTTATTTATCTGTCAGAGTTTTTTCATACAATCCCGATGACATACAAAAATTTCACTTCTGGTCACAGGCTGACAACAACGGCAAAGATGATGTTTTCATAGAGTGCAACTTTGCACATGACAACGGCATTAAAGCAGGCGATACTCTCAGCTTTAAAGTTGACAAGGAATACAGGGAATATTTTGTATCGGGCATCATTTCCATGCCTGAAACGCTTTCTGTACAGCCTACGGACAATTCATTTGGCTCAAATACGGATTTCGGCTATGCCTATGCCCCTGCAAGGCTTTTAAAAGATGAATCGGATAAAAAATACAGTGAAGTTAAAGACGAACTTGACGAAAAGCAGTCCGAACTTGACAAAGAATGGAACAAGGCTCAGAAAGAGCTTGATGATGCCGAACAAAAGCTGAATGATGCCAAAAAACAGCTTGCCGAAAAAGAAAAGCTGTTTGAAGATTCATCTTTGGAGGCTGAGGAAAAATTTGCACAGCTTGAAGAAACCGAAAGTACTCTTAAAGCCACTAAAAAGGAACTTGAAAGCAAAAGAAAAGAACTGCTCGATACAAGGAAGAATTTACAGCAGACTTTAAATCTCATGAAAGAAAATAAGGATAAATTACAACAGGCTGTCGACGGTCTTGAACAGATAGATGACGGGCTGAAAAATATAGAAAATATCACAGATATGCTTACGGCAGATGAAGCTGTACAATTTGTGAATTTGCTGAAACTTGTCCCCGGTCTTGACATGGAATATCTTTTTAATACCGTTGAAAATCTGCAAAACTTCATTGAAACCGTGCAGGATTATGGATTTTCCTATGATGTAACGGATAAAGTGTCGGATTTTTCAAAAAATCTCCAAGACTACATGGACCAAGCGGAATCCGATTATTTGTATCTGAATTCCGACAAGATATTTGATGACGAGCAGGACAAAGTGCTTGAAGTCATAAAAAAATATACAATATATGATGAAAATGCAGGTCTTGCGGAAAATGCCGACAATGCACTTGCAACGCTTGAATTTATCCATAATAATGTGGAAGAACACAATCTCTATACAGCCGTTTCATATCTGCCTGTGCTTGGCAGTGATAAGACTTTTGAAAAACTTCTGTCTGATATTTCGGATATGAAAATTGTTATCAATGAGCTTTCCGAATATACCGAACAGCCTTTGAAAACTGCAGGCGATTTGACTGACATTTATTCAGACACTTTAAACGACATTGAGGAACAAAAAAATCAGCTTGTTTCACAGCGTGAGCAGATTGAAAATACTCTTGCGGAATACGGCTTGACGGAAAGTGACCTTGAAAATATCCCGTCACTCATTGAGCAGGCTGAATCGGGACTTGCACAGATAGATGACGGCATAAAGCAGATTGATGACAATATGCCTCAAATCGAGGACGGTTTAAAGGAAATAGCAGACGGCAAACAGCTTATTCTGTCAAAACTTGATGAAGCTGAGAAACAGCTTTCCGATGCCAAAAAAGAAATTTCCGAAAATGAAAAAAAGCTCAATGACGAAACCGCAAAGGCTTTAAGTGAATTTGCGGATTTAAAAGAGGAATTGGAAAAGGCTTACAGCGAGCTTGAGGAAGGCGAAGGTTATGAAATGCTGTGCAACCAGTTTTTGATATACTTCAAAAACGGTGCGGACAGCAAATCCGAACTCGAAAAACTCAAAGCTATTCTTGAGAATGAAGAAATTTCCGTGAAAAGCAGTTTTGTTTATGAAGATTCCGCTGTTAAAAACAGGATTGATGTCAATTTAGAGCCTATCGAAACAATGTCGATATTCATGCCTATGGTATTTTTTATTATCATACTTATAGTTGTGTTCATGTTCATGTCGCTGATTATCAAGCAGAGCAGGCGTGAAATAGGCATTTTAAGGGCATTGGGATTTTCCAAAACAAGCATAAAAATGCTTTACTGTGAAGTCAATTTCATAGTATCGGTCTTTTCGATAGTCCTCGGAAGCGTTATCGGATATTGCCTTATGAGATATGTGGGAGATTATTACAAGGACTTTTTCCCTCTGCCCGAATTCACATTTAGGGTAAATATCGGAATGTATCTGCTGTCGGCAGTATTGACGATAGTTGTCGGACAGATTTCCACTCTCATAAGTACAGGAACAATCTCAAAAATACTGCCGTCGGAGGCCATGTCCAGACCTGCACCCGAAACAGCGGAAATTCCGAAATTTTTGCAGAAACTGACTGCAAAATCTTCACCAATGACAAAATTCAGTGTTGCGACTATGCTGAGAAATAAAATGCGGTTTGCGTTTTCCGTGATATGTATTTCGGCATCTGTTATGATGATTTTTTCGGCACTTGCCTTTATCACCTCAAAAAACTATCTTTTACATCAGCTTTATGATGAAAGGATAAATTACGACTGCCAGATATTCTTTAAAGCAGATCCTGATGATGACTTCATGAAGTCAATGAGTGATTTGTCGTTTGTAAAAGACGTGCAGAAAATGCCGTATTATCAGGCTGACTTCACATTCAACGGAAAAACAAAATCTGCCGTTGTAAACGGTCTTGATGTGAATACGGAATTAGTCGGAGTATATGACAGGAACAACCAAAAACTTGCCGTTCCCGAACAGGGAATTATCCTTGAAAAGCACCTTGCCGAAGAGTTGGGGGCAGATGTGCATATGCACTAACTTAATTAAAAAAATGTATACAAATCCCCAGTAATATGCTAATATAGAAATGCAAGTATAGGAGCTATGAGGTGAAATGTATGCAAA
>CADCCP010000113.1 GCA_902800005.1 uncultured Ruminococcus sp.
AATCTTTTTTATCTGCCTGTATATCCGTATTGACAGAAGCAGTTTCTGCAAGTTCTTTCGCTTCCGCAATGAGGTCTTTAAAAAGTTGTCGTGCTGTCCGGAAATATGTTTCTTCAGGAAGTATGTTGTAAGCAATATAGGTGACAGCCTCTTCCACTGTATCAAGTTTATCAAGAGCTTTTCCGATAAGTATTGTTTGACCGTCAAATGACTGAACAGAATACTCAAGTTCCTTTTCTGCTACGGCTTTTTTCATTTCTTGTACTTCCTGCCATGAACAGTGATTTTTCAGACACCAGTAATATATACATTCATTTCTGTTTCTGAAATTGAAAGGCTGTGCATAGTATGCTTTCAAAAAGAATCTGACTGTCTGTAAAAGACTTGCTTTCAGGGCAAACATCAGCATGAACATATATTCCCTTGATTTTGCCGTATAGTTAGGTCTGTTTTCACCGATAAGCCACCTGCCTACGGTTTTTTCCGAAACCGTGTTTTCCTCGTTTAGAGATGAATAGGCATCGCATATTACCCGTTTCATCTGCTTTATATCCGTTGTTTGCGTATATCCGCATTCCTTCAAAAAATCTGCAAGAGAATCACAGAACTTATGATGTATATCCATATCTTTCAGCATAGCTTTTATATCTTCTGTCTCCATATCATAGCCGAAAATTCTGTCATTCAGAACAGATGATGTATATTCTCCATTATCATTTTCAATACCGTATTTTTCAGGTGATGATTTCATTTAACATTACCTCCTGTCAGTAAAATTATACTATACAAGAGGTAATATTTCAATTTTTATTTATATATTTATCCGAAAATTCCGCCTAAAAGTCCGCCTACAAAACCGACAACACCACCTACTACCGAACCTACAACTCTTCCAACTTTTTCACCGACAGAGCCGAATATTCCTCCAATAGTTCCGCCAATATTACCGCCGATGTCGCTTCCTTTGGCAACACCCTCGCACACAGATTCACTCAGGGATTTTTTTATCTCTCTCTGATAGTCTTCCAGTTCATCAGACTTTCTCCACATATCCTGATTTTGATTGGACTGCTCAATGACTACCAAACGTTTTTTGGGAGGAATTGCCCTGAGAATATACAGCATGAGTTTTGAAAGATTATACGGGGGTGTCTGTGCCTGTCCCTCCTCCTTATAGCCTGCACTGTAAAAAATCGGGTCAACATGTACACCTGTATTTGCCAGAATACGTTCTCTGATAGAACGAACCTTGTCATTCAGAAAATCTGTCAGAACGCTGTCTGGACGGCAGTTCACGGAATCCCAGTGCTTGCCTTTCATTGCTACGTCTGCCTGATTGACAGCAATCAAAAGACGCTTGTGACGTTCCTCTCCAAGTGATGGGATAATCACATTTTCAATCAGTTCATAAGTTGTTCCCAAATCCCTTGTACTTCCATCAACTATGACAAGAACAAGGTCAATCAGAGCATTTCCGTCAGAGTCCCTGCGGTGGAGAAGTTCTGTAATTTTCTTGGCGTGGGCAATATCCCTCTCTTTTCCGTCACCAAGACCGGGACTGTCATAAATTTTCAGGTTGCCGAGCTGATAATCCTGAATATCCGTAGTTTCAGGATCGACTCCTACACCTACCTTTGCAACTTCCATATTGAACATGGCATTTATAGTGGAGCTTTTGCCGCATCCTGTTGGACCTGTTATAAGAAGATTTACAGGTTGGTCTTTTGCTTTCATGATATTGGCAAGAAGTTTCTGCTTTACCTCTTCCGAAATATCGTCCATTGAATTGATTTCCTCTGCAAGATTGTCAAACATTGTTCTTTCATCAGCCATTTTTATAATTCCTTTCTGAAATAAAATTTTATCTTTCTTCCGAGATTCTTCTCGGAGTGTCAGGCATATGGTCAATAATCAGATCATAGAGTCTGTCAATATTATAACGGTATTTTGCCGAATAATAGACAGGCTTGTATACTTTCATTCCGGTAGACTCGTAAATTCTTCTTTGCAATGATGCAGCTCTTTCTTCAAGGAAGTTCTTAAGTACCGCATCAGGACGATTATTGGCAGAATCCCAATGCTGTCCCTTCATGGCAAAGTCTGCTTGATTGAGTGCTACCAAAACCCTGCCAGCAGGAAAATTTCCTCTTAAAACCTGTTCAATGAGCTTTATAGTAGTACCGATATCCCTTGTACCTGCTTCGACAATAATCACCGCAAGATCAAGAAAATAGAATTGTTCATGATGTGTTTTCTGAAGCAATCTGGTAATTTTTCTTGCATGTTCCACATCACGCTGAATACCGTCACCCAGTCCGGGGGTATCCCAGAATCTCATTTTGCTTGTCAGGCTATAAGAATCCAGTTCCATAGTTTCAGGATCAACACCATCTCCGACCTTTGCAACTGTCTTGTCAAAAAAGCTGTTTAAAGTAGAAGACTTTCCTGCTCCCGTTGCACCCGTCACCATGACATCCAGAGGTGTAAAGCCAATTTTGTTAAGATGATTTTCAATATCATCTTTTCTGTAATTTTCATACATTCTTGCAATTCTCCTTTCATATTTCACAAACAGTTTTGTTTCTTTCAGGAAGCGATACTCGCTCATATTTCTCCAGATAGTCAATGCAAAGCCGTATTCGTTTCATTATATTGATAATGGAAGAATCATTATGAGCCCTGCTATAATCCATTGCTTTCTTGTAAATGACACCATTCTTGAAAAAGTTCCATGAACTTTGACGGAATTTCTGATCGCACAAGAAATATTCCTTTCCACCTGTCAGCAAATAAAATGCTATCGTACCTTTATTTGAAGTATTTTTGCATCGTATCCACGATGTCTTTGAATTTCCCATAATTTTTACCTCCCTTTCTTTGATATGATTGTACCATGAAGAAATGTCTTGTTGTAAAACAGATGTCCATTTGACATTATGATATTGAATAAAACTTGGCACAAGAGGTTATCTTACTATAACAATAAAGAAATTGAATCTTAATTTTTTGGAATTAAAAACTTTACAGTGCAATATAACGGTTAATTTATCAAAATTCAATCGTATAATATAACTATGTCGAGCCTAGAGTGGTGGGGCTGTATGCCTTTAAAGGAACATAGGAGCATAGTTTGTGATTTTTGTAAAAGTTTGATTTTATAAACAGATATTATAATCATGATAGAAGTATCAAAGTAATTCCAACGGACAAGGTTATGTCATGTGTGATTTGATGGCAGAGCCTTGTCCGTGTTTTTGTTTATATGAAATTATAGGGAATTACGAAAATTTATACGACATTGGGAGGTGTCAAAGTGAAATCTGTTATTAGCACAAAAAATATGAGTCATGCCGACTGGCTCAGATACAGAACGATGGGAATAGGCGGTTCAGATGTATCAATTATTGCCGGAATCAATCCCTACAAGTCGGCATATCAACTTTGGCTGGAAAAAACAGGTCGGACAGAGCCTGCTGAAAGTGAAAATGAATATACCCATTTCGGCACAGTGCTTGAACCTGTCATCCGCAGAGAGTTCATGGAAAGAACAGGCTTGAAAGTCAGACAAAAGCATATGCTCCTGCAAAGTGAAACCTATCCCTTTATGCTTGCCAATCTTGACGGTGTAGTGAAAGCGAATGGTGAAATGTGCATTTTTGAGGCTAAAACCGCATCAGCGTATAAACTCGATGAATGGCAAAGCGGTATCCCACCGGAGTATATGCTCCAAGTACAGCACTACATGGTTGTCACAGATACAAAGAAAGCCTACATAGCTGCATTAATCGGCGGCAATCATTTCCTGTATAAATTGATTGAGCGAGATAATGAGATTATTTCTAAAATCATTGCTATGGAAAAATACTTTTGGGAAGTGAATGTTTTAGACGGCATTGCACCTGATATTGACGGCACAAGGGCTACAACGGAATATTTCAACAGCAAATATCATTCCTCCAACGGTCTGGCTGTGAAGTTGCCTGAAGAACTTATCTCTGAATGCGAGGAATACAGCAGGCTTTCCAACGAAATTGACAGGCTGACAAGTGCTAAAGATGCGGTTTGCAATCGTATCA
>CADCCP010000114.1 GCA_902800005.1 uncultured Ruminococcus sp.
TTGTTACACCTTCCGGTATATTAAGTTCCGCATCTGTGAAGCTTTCGGTAGCACCTGCAAGAACTGTATCACCCGCATCTGTTACACCGAGAACAAAGCCGTCCTTTTCTTGCATAACCATACCAACAGCAGGTGTCAGACCATCATCATACTTGTTATCAAATGTATCTTCTTCATAAGTCCACTGTGTAGCAAGGAGCTGTACAGAGAAATCTGTGCCTATTGCCATATCCTGATATTCGTTTCCTGCACTTTCTCTCATTTTGAGAGCGATAGTTACGGTATGATTATCGGGCAGACTATCCGTATTGTCTTTGGGATAAAGTTTACCTGTCGCCGTGTTGTTAGCAGTTGCATTGTTTTCAAGGAACTGTGCAAGTGTGCATTCGGGAGTATAAGCTGCCAAAGCTGCACGGTCAGCAACCTGTGTTGCATTTTCAAGATAGTAAACGTCAATAGCGTCTGCAAGAGTTTTTCCGTCAGCGGTCTTTGTCAGTTCGCCGTTTGCCTTGATAACTATCTGATATTTGAATGCAAGTGTGCCTACATTGGCGATCTTAACGTGCTTTACTTCTACATAGCCGGGTTCCCAGAGGTCATTGTTGAATATAGCACCCACTGAAGCATCTTTCCATGTCGTATTGTTAGGGTCTTCCGTACCGTCAGCCCATGTCATTTCAACATCAAGTGTACCGGATTTAATAATATTGCCTGCACTTGTAACGCTGTCCGTAAACCACGCCCAAGTTGTACCTATGAGCATTGTGCAGCACAACAACAGTGATAATGCACTGGTCAGCACCGCTCTTTTACTTGTTTTATTCTGTTTCATAAATTTAAACCTCCTTAAATCATGCTATCGGCATTCCGACTTTAGCAAATGCCGCTTTTGCATCAGTAGCAATAACTCCGCTGGAAGCATCAATGACATTTTCAGTCTGTACAGCCTGTGCCTTAACGGTGACTTTGAACTCATTGTCAAACAAAGCTGCCTGAGTCTGTGTCATACTTGCGGGAACTTTGACTTTCTGGAATATATCGGTCGTAGTGCGGTCAGCTACATCGGACTTTTTGCCTGTACCCGGAAGTATAGCATTGTAATAGAACACATAAGTTATAGTGTTCTCATTCGGATCATCATTATAGGCTGAATCTGCTGCTGATTCTCTCCAATTTGTTGTATCGATTCCATCGAAAATCTTGCTTGACGGAAGGATATTGCTGTTGTCGCCGAGAACTGCTCTCCATGCAGACGCATCGCTTACTGTAACGATAGCTCTTACATACTGGTCATAGAAACCTGTGTTGATGGCATAAGGCTCTTTCTTAAGTTCATCGCCGGGGAGGATGTCCTCATAGTCATAGCCGTCATCATCGCCGCTTCCTTCGGGGGTATCTTCCTTTACATCTACCGAGAAGATGTCCTTAGGATCATCATCTGTAGAATCTGCAATCTTAAATTTGTTTTCCACTACGTCCTCATCGCTGAACCATGCAAGAGAACCCACTGATATGGTTGCGATAAGTCCAACTGCCAGTGCACCAACAAGCACCTTTTTCTTTGTAAGTTTCATCTTCGTCATTTTGCCGCCAATAGTTTTTAAGCGGCATTCTCCTTTCTGAAAATAATTTTCCGACCTGACAGAGAGTTTTGAACGGTCTGTGTGCTGTAAAGTCAGCACCGACTCACACCAAAGGTCATTTGATTTTATGGTGTTTTCGGATTTTACATTGTCCGCCAATGGCAGCGGCATTCCCCCTTCATATAAAAAATATCATAATTGACAAATTTATTTTCTATCCGCCGAATTGCGAATCGAAAAGGCTCAATTTTCCTCTTTCTTTTCATCTTCCTTCACTCCATCTTCGACAGCAGGAGTATCTTCAGTTTTTTTCTTTTTGATGAAGTCCGGCAGAAATACTGCTATGATCAGCACTGCTCCGATACCGACAGTAATATACATTCCGGGCGGATTCTGTATAAAATCAGCCACATATCCCAATTTAGGTATAGAAAACTGCGGTACACCTATCAGATTTTTGAAATGCACAGGTGAATCAACTATATCGTTGGCATCGCCCTTTGTATAGAAATGTGAATTTTCCTTGTCTATAGCTACAACCCTGTGAGTAGCAACGTCCAGATCTTCGTTCATAACAAATGTGATCGGATCGCCGACTTTCACTTCTTCGGGTGACACCTGCTTTACATATATCAGATCACCCGGATTATACTGCGGTGACATACTTCCGGTGAGGATATTGAACACCCTGTAACCTATTATCCTCGAACCCATCAGAAACACCGCACAAAGCACTATCACCGTTACAAGTACCGTTGACACGATGCTCCATATTTTTTTAAGCTTTTGTTTCATCTTTGTTCTCCTCGGTCTTTTTATCGTCAGACATAACTCTATCTTCAAGCTGTTTTTTGAGAGCCTGAAGTTCTGCCATCATCTGTGCATTTTTTTCCTTTTCATCTTCAATGCGTTCTCTTTCGGCTTCCATCTCGGCGACCTGTTCTTTTTTATACCTGCGGAATACCATAACAAAATTAACTGCCTGATAGATAATGAGTATCATGAACGGAACGAATATACAAGTGATATATCCCTGAGGCGTTTTCATGAAATTGAAGAAATAACCCAGCCCCGGTACGGTCTTTTCATACTTTCCCAAAACATACATATATGTAACTATCGTATCATCATCCTGATCGGTGGTAGTGCTGTATGTAATAAATCCCGGATTTCCTCTTGCATCCGTTGTCAGTTTTCTTATTTTATGTGTGATAGTTTCCCCGAAACTGTCCGTACTCTGTGACATATATGTAATAATATCTCCCGACCTGAGAGTTGACGGATCGGTCTCTTTGACAAGTATAAGATCACCTGCCTTGAAATCCGTTTTGCTCATGGAGTCGGTATTGACGATATAAGCCTTATACCCCCATATATTCCTGTCATTGCGGTTGAACGTATTGACAGAGATGATGGTAAATATAGTCATCGCTACCGCAAATACAACAAATATCCATACTACGATGGATCTGACAACCTTTAAAACCTTTTTCACGCTTTTCTCTCCTAACACAATAGTATACAAGTGAATATTAGAATCATCATAGTTCGTCAAAATTCACATACAAAAGTATCATTTACTTATCATTAAAATCATATGCCCGCTCTATACTTACCAAGCCTCCCGAACATCTTTTTTTAAGACTCTTTATCATATATTTGTCAAATTACTACAATTATATAGAAAATATTGATATTTGTCAAGTAATAAATTAAGAAAAATCAACAATAAATACTCTTTTAAAGAAAAAATACTATTAAAATATTCGTAAAAAAATGAAATTGATCCTAACATAAAAAACACACAATAATGAATAAATTTTCTTTTTTACCCATTATTTTCTTTATTCGGACGCTTTAAACCGATAAATTATATCTCAAAATAGTAAGTCAACAATATCCGTACACTTTGAAATATTGTACATTTTCACCAAAATTAAGTCAAAAATAATTAAAGATGTAAAAGTCGTAACTCCATTTAACTTCCGTACATAGATCGAAACAATATAAAAAGCAGTTATCATGGAGATATTCTCGCATGATAACTGCTTTTTTATCATTTGGTCACGTTCACAGTGAAATATTTCTTTTCAATAGTACCCGTATTGTCCTTAACTTTGACGCATATATCCTTTGTACCTGTACCCGTGAACTTGACAGCAACAGAAGCGTTTGTACTGAAATCCTGTTTTTTACTCCATGTTGAAGCGGAAGAACTCTTGTAATAAACAGCATATTGATATGGAACTGTACCGCCCGTTGCCTTACCTGTCACTGTAAAGGTGTTTCCGAGAGATATTGATGTTGCAGAGATGGTGGAAATATTCGTCAAGCCATTTGTCACCGTCAGCGTGAAGAACTTCTTTTCAACAGTGCCTTTACTGTCCTTTACCTTCACACACACGTCATATTCAACGGCAT
>CADCCP010000115.1 GCA_902800005.1 uncultured Ruminococcus sp.
ATTTTGTGAATTTAAAAAATATTTGTGAACGGAAGGCTGTTAAAATACAAACTTTTTCCTTTAGTTGTCAGAGGGCGAAATTAAAAAGTTCTCTGTTGCACTTTGACAACTGAATATACAGCACATCTGATACATTCCTTCTGTTGTCCGGAACGGGCGAGCCACACAAGCGGACGCATTTTATATGCCTTCAGGACTTGGACACTGCAGAGGCTCTGCAGTGAGGGCGATGACAGACAGAAGGGACAATGATACTTCCGTCCAGCCACAGACTCACGCAATGGGGGTGGTCACGAGAGAACCTCGTGATGGTGGGATTCCAATGAGGCTGCTTAAGCTAACAGCCGTCAGATGTGTTCCTTTTGCTGTGGGGTATCGTGGATAAATAGCAGCAGAGTTTAAAATGATTGAAAAAGCGAACAGCTTTTTAAGATAACTTGGTTATGATTGTTGAAAAGAGCTGCGGCAGATAATTCTGTCTGCTGCAGCTTATACATAAAAACGGGAGGTTAAATTGAGAGAAGTCAAAAAGGGAGAAATGTACTATGCAGACTTGTCCCCCGTTGTCGGCAGTGAACAGGGCGGCATACGACCTGTTATTATTTTACAGAACGATAAAGGAAACCATTACAGTCCGACAACGATTATTGCATCTGTGACAAGCAGAAAAAAGAAAAAACATTTGCCGACGCATATAAAAATAAAAATCCCCAATTCAAAGAGAAAATCTGTTGTAATGCTCGAACAGGTCAGAACAATAGATAAAAGCAGACTGTTGGAGTATATTGGGAAATTGGATAACGGCACAATGCAAAAAATAGATAACGCTGTAAAAATCAGCTTTGATATAGATATAAACGATGAAAAGAGGAATAACAATGAGTTATACGGAAAAAACTAACAGTTCGGACAGTGCCTTTTATTACGAGGTCTGTATGCTGAAAATGCTTCAAAAAATGGGACTTATCAGTCAAAAAGAATTTGACGGGATTTCAAAAACAGCCGAAGAAGATTATTATTCGGATATACAAATAATTATGTCTTGAATGTTAAATCTTCGGATTTGGTCTGGATAAGTTCGAACCTTTGCAGTATTGTATAGTTGCACCGCAGAAATGCGGAAAAAATAAAATGAAAGGAGAAATTCCAAATGGCAAGTAAGATAATTACCATTGAGCCGTCAGCCGTTCAGAAAAAAATCAGAGTGGCTGCATACTGCCGAGTGTCGAGCAGTTCGGAAGATCAGCTTCACTCGTTTGCCGCACAAGTTCAGTATTATACGAAATACATCAACAGCAACGACAAAATGGAATTTGTTGACATCTATGCAGATGAAGGTCTGACGGGAACAAAAACCGAGCACCGTGACGAATTCAACAGAATGATTGCCGATTGTCGCAAGGGAAAAATCGACAGAGTGCTGACAAAATCATTGTCACGATTTGCAAGAAATACGGCAGATGCCCTGATGTATGCAAGACTTCTCCGTGAAAACGGTGTGAGCATACTGTTCGAGAAAGAGAATATCGACACGGCATATATGTCAAGCGAACTGTTGCTTGCACTGTCGGGAGCTCAGGCACAGGAAGAATCGATATCCATATCAAAAAATATGAGGTGGAGTGTAGGGCGAAGAATGAAAAACGGTACATATCTGGCAAGTTCCACACCATACGGCTACAAGATTGTGGAAAGAGAGTTTGTGATAGTTGAGGAAGAAGCCGAGATAGTCAGGCTGATATTCAAAAGCTATCTGTCAGGAATGGGAAAAAAAGAAATTGCAGATATGCTCAGTCAGCAAAACGCTCCGAAAAGATATGCACATTCAAAATGGAATGTCAGAACAGTAGATTATATTCTCCAAAACACAAGATATATCGGTGACGCCCTGTTTCAAAAAACATATACAACCGATACGCTGCCTTTTCAAAGAAAGTTAAATTATGGCGAAAAACCGCAGTATTATGTTGATGAAATTAATGTGGCAATTATATCAAAACATGATTTTTACGCTGTGCAGGAACGATTAGATTCCGAAAGATGTGAATATCATAAAGTTAAAAACATCTATCCTCTGCAAGGAAAGATGGTATGTTCATGCGGAAAAATGTATAAACCGGTCTTTATCAATGAAAAATACTATTGGGAATGCCGTAACAAAAATAATGACATTGATAAATGTCAATCAAGGAGAATTCCTCAAAAAGATATTTATGAGGCTTTCATTACGATGACAAATAAGCTGAGAAATAACTGCAAAAGTATCGTTACTGCGGCAATATCCCAAACGGAACGCTTGAATATGAAATATGGAAATACGGCAGGCAAAATTAAGGAAATTGACAAAAATATTGCGGAATTGAGTAACAAACAACTCGTACTTGCAAGACTGAACAGTAAAGGAATGTTCAGGGCGGCAGAGTATTCCGAAAAAAGCGGAAAGCTTACGGCACAAATAAAAGAACTTAGAGCCGAAAGAAAAAGACTGCTTCAGGAACAAGACGAAAACAGTATTCTGTCAGGTCTTAATACACTTGAGAATGTTCTGGTGAATCTCAAAGAACCTCTGACAGAATTTGATGAAGATATTTTCAAAGCTGTCGTTCAAAAGATAACCTTTCCGTCAGATACAGAAATATGCTTTGAATTGGCAGGCGGTTTGAAAATAACAGAAAAAATTCCCGAACAAGCGAGGTGCAGACGAACATGAAACACAGAACTCTCCCCTTCGGCTATGAAATACAGAATGGAATTGTTCAAATTAACAAAGCCGAAACGCAGACGGTAACATGGATATTTACGGAATATCTGAACGGCAGTAATCTGAAAGAAATAGCCGAAAGTCTTACAATACAAAGAACAGAATATATGCCCGATAAATATGATTGGAACAAAAACCGTATAAAGAGGATAATTGAGGACAGGCGTTATACGGGTGATGGAAAATATCCGAAGATAATCAGTCAAAGAATGTTTGAACAAGCCAACGCTGTAAAAGAAGAAAAAAGAACAACCAAGAGTTATATGGTAGATGCCTCAAACAAACCGCTTGTGTATGCTGTCAGATGTTCCTATTGCGGAAAAACAATGATACATAATACCAACAGAAAAGCAAAATACACTGAGCAATGGGTTTGCGGTACGGAAAACTGCGGAACAAAAATTTATATGACGATAGAACAAATAGAGCAGGCTGTTACAAAGCTGATGAATGAAATAATACGCAATCCTATACTTGCCGAGCAACAGGCTGATGAACAGGATATGCCAACCGAAATAAGCATTATGGAAAGTGAAATCAACAGAATGCTTGAACAGACGGATTTGGATAAAAATGAAATACAAAATAAAATATTGGAGTGTGCCGCAAAAAAATATGAATACTGCACCGACAAGGCACACATTACGGAAAGGCTGAAAGCGGATTTTGAAAAGACAAGTCCGCTTTCAAATTTTTCTATGGACATATTTACAAGAACCGTATCGGCTGTACTGATAGACGAAAGCAATAAAACCCGTATCGTGCTTAAAAACGGAAATATTATAACGGAAAAGAGTGATGAAATTGGAAGCGACAGCACCGAAAAGGAAAGTCAGGGAAATCCCTGCCAAGCCCGAATTTTCGGGCAGAAATCCCCTTGATTTGCGACCTAAAAGGGTAGCTGCATACTGTCGAGTGTCAACGGACAGAGAAGAACAGGAACACAGCTTTGAAATCCAAAAGCAGATGTACACCGACATGATTATGATGAAACCAAATTGGCAGATGGCTGGAATTTATGCAGACGAGGGCATCACAGGCACGATAGCCAAAAAGCGTCCCGGATTTATGAAAATGATAGAGGACTGCCGAAAAGGAAAAATAGACATCATCATAACAAAATCG
>CADCCP010000116.1 GCA_902800005.1 uncultured Ruminococcus sp.
GACTTCCTCGGAAACTAATTTTTTTGCTTTACAAAAGTATGAAAAAATGAGATACTAAAACAGGGTGACAATGATGAATTATTATGAAAAGAGTCAAAACTATGAATGAGCAAATCTGAAAAATGCACAAATTCAAAGTAACCGCCAACCAATCTCGTGGAAATTGAAAATTAACTTATCATAAAAAGTTTTTATCAATTCTCAGAATATCATTTACATTCTGAGGAAAAAGTTATATAATGTTTCCGTAAAATTGATTATCGGAGGTTTTTAAAATGAAGAAAAACAGCATTTTGCGTAAAGTTCTGGCGGTATCGCTTGCGGCAGCTATGCTTGCGGGTACGGGTTTTACTGCGGTTGGTCAGTTGGTCGGCACAAATGTTTCTGTAAGTGCATCTGAAACTTACGGTGATTTTGAATATGAAATCAATGCTGACAACACAGTCACCATAACAAATTATACAGGTAAAGGCGGAAATGTTACTGTTCCGAGCAAAATAAACGGGAAAATCGTTGCGGCTATCGGTAATGATGCTTTTTACTATGCTGATAAGCTGGAAGCAATCACCATTCCGAACAGTGTGAAATCTATCGGCAGAAGTGCCTTTGAATATTGCAGAGGGCTGACAAGTATAACCATTCCCGATAGTGTACAGTATATCGGCAGCAATGCATTTGACTGCTGTTCAAATCTGAAAAGTATCAATCTTGGCAAAGGCGTTATATTGATTGGCAAGGCTGCTTTCTATGAATGTACATCTTTGACAAGTATAACCATTCCCGACAGCGTGAAAACGATCAGCGACTATGCATTTGAATACTGCTCAGGCTTGACAAATATATACATCGGAAGCGGTGTGCAGTCAATCAACCGCAGTGTATTTGAAGGGTGTGAAAGTCTGGAAAAAATAGATGTCAGCAAAAACAACACCGTATTTTCATCATATGGCGGTGTATTGTTAAACAAAGATAAAACAGAAGTAATGATGTGTCCCTACGGAAAAAAAGGTACATATTCTATTCCCAAAACGGTTAAATCCATAGGTGAATATGCGTTCAAAGATTCTGAGTTGACGAGTATAACGATTCCCAACGGTGTGACATCTATCGGTTATGAGGCATTTTTCAGATGTTCAAACTTGACAAGCATAACGATTCCAAACAGTGTTACATCCATAGATGGCTGGGTATTTTCCGAATGCAAAGAATTACAAAGTGTAATCATGCCCGACAACATAACATCAATGAGTGATGGAATATTCAGTGAGTGCAACAGTTTGAAAAATGTAACAATACCCGCAAAAGTGACATCTATCGGTTATTGTACATTTTATCGCTGTTCAAACCTGACAAGCATAACCATTCCCGACAGCGTAACATCAATAGACAGCCGAGCATTTGAAGACTGTGAAAAACTGGCAAATATCGTTATTCCCGACAGCGTGACAGAAATAAGCAAAGATGCATTTTATTCCACTGCCTGGTACGACAGCCTGCCTGACGGAATAGTTTGTGCAGGCAAGGTTTTGTATCAATATAAAGGAACAATGCCTGAAAATACAAAAATAGTCATTCCCAACGGTGTGAAATCCATAGCAGGATTGGCATTTTACAATTGTGAAGGTCTGACAGGAATCACTATTCCCAACAGCGTTACTTCCATCGGCAATATAGCATTTTATGGCTGTGAGAATCTGAAAAACATATCAATTCCCGACAGCGTTGGTTTTGTCGGAAGAAATGCTTTTGATAATACTGTATGGTACGATAATCAGCCTGACGGAATAGTATATACAGGCAAGGTTTTGTATAAATATAAAGGAACAATGCCTGCTAATACAAAAATAAGCATTCCAAGCGGTATTTTGTCAATAGGCGAAAGTGCATTTAACGGCTGCAACGGCTTAACAAGCATCACTATACCTAATACCATGAAATCAATAGGTGACTGTGCATTTAATAAATGCGGTTTGACAAGTATCACTATACCAAGCAGTGTTTCATCAATAGGCAGCAATGCATTTGATGAATGCGAAAAGCTGGCAAGTATCCATGTCAATGCAAATAATAAAGCATATGCTTCTGACGGCGGAATTCTGTTCGATAAAAATAAAACGGTATTGATGCTCTGCCCGCCCAAAAAACAGGGAACTTATACCATTCCGAACAGCGTCAAGAAAATATGCAGCTGTGCTTTTTATCGCAGCGAACTTACAAATATAACCATACCGGATAGTGTTACATCAATCGGTCAGTACTGTTTCAGCAACAGTTCTTTGGTAAGCATAAAAATTCCCGGAAGTATAAAGTCATTAAGTTATGGTGCATTTAACGAAGCCCCGCATCTTCAGGAAGCAATACTTGAATATGGCGTCAGCGAAATATGCGGTTATGCTTTCAGAAACTGCGAACACAAGATAGACGTAGTCATACCCGAAAGTGTCAATACAATAGATGAATGGGCATTTCCGGGCAGCAGCGTTGTAATATACGGTAAAAAAGGCAGCTGTGCGGAAGAATACGGAAGTACTTCTCATGCGTATTGTGATATATCTTTTGTAAGCGGATACAGCAACATTTCACGTATTGACAATGAAAATATCATTATCGGTGACAGCGTGACAATAAATGCAAATGCTGTATTGGGTGAGGGTGACTATACATACGCTGTACTTTATAAGAGAAAAACACAAAGCAAATGGACAACCGCACAGGATTTCGGTACAAATGATACTGTAAAGATAAAACCCGCAAGCGTTGCCGACTATGATATATGCGTGAAAGTAAAGGACAGCACAGGACAAATCCTGAAGAAATATTTTACCGTCAAAGTCAGTGCAAAACTTGTCAATACTTCCACGATTTCGGCAGAAAATATCACTCTCGGACAGAATGTTACTGTAAACTGTCTTGCAACGGGCGGTGTGAGTGAATATCAGTATCAGGTGCTCTATAAGCAGACTTCACTGTCATCATGGGCAAAAGCACAGGATTTCAGCGAAAATACGAGTGTCACTTTCAAACCTGCAAAAGCGGCAGCTTATGATGTATGTGTGAAAGTCAGAGATGAAACAGGCAAAATTGAAAAGAAATATTTTACTGTCAATGTAAGCGAAAAATTAAATAATACATCAACGATTTCAGCAGCGGCTGTCAGACAGGGTGCAAGCGTAACTTTGAAAGGTTCAGCAACAGGCGGTGCAGGAAATTACACTTATGCCGTATATTATAAGCAGAAAGCACAGTCTAAATGGACTGCAAAACAGAGTTTCAGCGAAAATTCAGTTGTTTCCGTAAAGCCTGCACAGGCAACAGATTATGATATCTGTATCAAAGTCAAGGACAAAGACGGCACGGTTGCAAAAAAATATTTTGAAGTAACAGTTACCAAATAATCAAATCAGCAAAGACAACTCAATCATACAAAAACACCCCGAACTTTCCAATAAAGACAGCGGAAAGTTTGGGGTGCTTTGTTCATAAGTTGACAATTAAAATTGTCAACTTTTGCCGCCTCTCCTTTCAGGAGAGGCGAGCCTGTTTTTTCGCTTACAATCAGCTTTTTCTAAAAATACAACTGAAATTTATCCATCGATTTGCGGTCGGAATTTTACCTCCTGAAAAGGTGTTATGGAAATAACCTATACAGCTATAATTTAAAGAATGATATGAAAATTTCAGCAGGCAACAACTTTTTATAACTGTTGCCTGTTTTTTGTTGCCTAAAACTCAGAGATGAAAGTCAGCGTTACTGCCAAAAAAGGATACCAGTTTGGGACGAGATGAACGAAAAACCTCCCGACAT
>CADCCP010000117.1 GCA_902800005.1 uncultured Ruminococcus sp.
ACTTTTATCGGATTTAAGATTTGATGTGATAGAGCCTGCTCCCAAGTGGGCTTTATAGCCTAAAATCGAGTCACCTACATAGTTGTAGTGAGGCACTTGTGCCTCGTTGAATATGATGCAGTTTTTTAGCTCCGTTGAGTTGCCTATCACAGCATCCTCACCTACTATTGCACTTCCCCTGATGAATGCACAATGCCTTACCTCTGCATTCGGGCATATTATGACAGGTCCGTTTATATAGGCTGTCGGGGCTATCTTTGCACTCCTCGCTATCCAAATATCTTCCCCTCTCTTTTCATACACACTTTCATCAAGCATTGCACCTAACTGCAATATGAATTCCTTTATTTTCGGCAGGGCTTCCCACGGATATTCCAATCCCTCAAATATCCCTCCCGCTATCGTCTTTGACAAATCAAGCAGATCCTCAACTCTCAATTTCATTTCCAATATCCTCCTTATTCAGTATGTCTTTTTAGACAAAATATGTTTCCTGATATATCTCAAAGTCTTTTCTTCACCGTTCTTTTTGAGATACAACAGCATACTTTCCAGCAGTCTTGCCGTATCGGGATGTATGAGAAGATGGTCTTTCGACTTCATATAATATTCATAAGGATCGGAATCCCTGTATTCCTCTCCCCTGTAGTTCTTGGAAGCCGCAACTCTGTCACAGAACATCTCCACCACATATTTCAACGGCATTTTCATACCTGTCATGCTATGGTCACCATCAAGGCTGTAATCTATCCAGTATTCAAGATGATGCTTGTTTCTGCCCTTGTGGTGAAGCCACGCCGATGTATAGCCCTTGTCCTCCCTTTCGGCATTGTTAGGACTTCTCGTACCCTGATAGTACTTTGCACCGACAAGAAACTCTGTCGGTGAATACTTCGACATATCATGCAGTATCCCCTGCTTATACAATCCCAACTTGAAACACAACTCCATTACATACTTCTTATGTCTGTTTATCGTTTTCAGATGTTCCAACCATTTCATATCTCTGCACCCCTCATATCTCTATTCTATCACAAATAAGCCATACTTTAAATATATGTAAGCAAAAAAATTTTTTGAATTTTTTTCAAAAAACACTTGACATTTGTCACTCTATGCAGTATAATAATTATCGTTCCACAGGGAACACTTTCCAAAGTGAAATATTGGGGAATTGTGTAACGGTAGCACGACAGACTCTGACTCTGTTTGTTGGGGTTCGAATCCCTATTCCCCAGTTCCGAAGTCCTGCAAAAAAGTTGCAGGACTTTTTTAATTTACTTTTTTGTTGCATTGTCACAACGGATATTGTATAATACTCAATGAAGAGAGTGGAGTTATTCCTAAATTTTGGAGGCATCAAAATGAAAAAAGCTAAAATTTCTTCTGTGATATTATTTTTAATAAATATGCTCGGATTTGTCGGAATAGGCGTTTTATACGGAAGACTGCTTTCAGATGAAGAAAATTTTTTCGTATTCCTGATAGGAGCATTATGTGCCGCATTTGCGGCAGGTATAATTATGCTTATACATATCATTCTCCATGAAGCAGGTCATTTAATATTCGGCTTGCTTACAGGCTACAAATTCAATTCTTTCAGAATTTTCAATCTCATGTGGCAGAAGGACATTGACGGCAAAATACGTTTTTATAATTTCAGTCTTGCGGGCACGGGCGGTCAATGTATCATGTCACCGCCCGAAATAAAAAACGGCAAAATGCCTTTTTTCTGGTATAATATCGGCGGTATTCTGATGAATTTCCTCCTTGCCGCATTATTCACTGTATTATACCTTATTTTCAAAGGAAATCCGTATTTTGATTTTGTATGCCTTTCATTTTGTGTGCTGGGAGCGTCAACAGGTCTTGCAAACGGTCTTCCCTTGCCCGACATAAACAATGACGGAAGAAATATTGTTGAACTTTCAAAATCCGAAAACGCTGTAAAATCTTTTTACCTTCAGATGCAGGGTGTTGTTATGATAAAAAACGGCACTCGCACAAAAGATTTTCCTTTGGAATGGTTTGAAATGCCGACTGACGAGGAATTAAAAAATTCTATGATATGTGTCATGGCAGTCTTTATGTGCGACAGGCTGTTTGACGAGGGTAATTATTTCAAGGCACAATCCATGATAGACAATCTTTTGCAAAAAGAAACCGCTATCGACAATGTACACAAACAGTTGCTTAAAGCAAATGCTTTATTCTGCGAGTTGACAGGTGAACAAAATAAGAGTAAAATTGAAAATTATCTTGACAAAGATTTGCAGAACTTTATGAAAGCTATGAAAAATTATCCGAGTATTATAAGAACTCAGTATGCTTATGAACTGATTTATAAAAAAGATACTCAGGCGGCTCAAAAACAAATGGATCTATTTGAAAAAGTCGCTTTGACATATCCGTATAAAGTGGAGATAACCGCCGAAAGAGAGTGTATCGCATTGGTTGAAGCAAAGTTTGCAGAATAAATTTTCAAACTTATTGAATTATGTGCAAGCGAGGTTGAACAAAAATTATGCATTAAATGAGAGTGGAGTGTGGAGAGTGGAGTTGTTTCCAAATTTTGAATGAATATTGCTAATTGATTTAAAGGAGAAGATGTATATGAGTTTTTTTGAGAAAATCAAAGAGGGATTGAGAAAAACACGTGATGCCATTTTCGGCAGAGTGGACGTTTTGCTTAAATCCTTTACAAAAATTGATGACGAACTTTTTGAAGAACTGGAAGAACTGCTTGTCATGGGTGACGTTGGTGTTTATACCGCTGAAAAAATCTGTGATGAACTGAAAAGCCGTGTCAAAAAAGAGGGCATTACCGAACCTGCACAAATAACAAATCTGTTGGCAGATGTCATAAGCGAAATGTTAAAAGGCGGTCAGCCTTTGAAAATAGATACAAAACCGTCTGTCATACTCGTTATCGGTGTAAACGGTGTCGGCAAAACTACCACTATAGGCAAAATGGCGGCTAACTTTATCCGTCAGGGTAAAAAAGTCACTCTTGCCGCCGCCGATACATTCCGTGCCGCTGCTATTGACCAATTACAAATTTGGGCTGACCGTGCAGGTGCAGACATAGTTAAACAAGGTGAGGGTGCAGACCCTGCCGCTGTCGTATTTGATGCTATATCATCTGCAAAAGCAAAAGGCAGCGACCTTATTATTGTAGATACCGCCGGCAGACTTCACAATAAGAAAAATCTTATGGCGGAACTTGAAAAAATAAACCGTATCATAAATCGTGAACTGCCCGATTCCGACAAGGAAGTTTTGCTTGTACTTGATGCTACTACAGGTCAAAATGCCGTCAATCAGACAAAGGAATTTAAAAATGCCGCAGGTATTACGGGTATTGTCCTTACTAAACTTGACGGTACGGCTAAAGGCGGTGTTATCCTTGCCATTAAAGAGGAATTGAACGTGCCTGTCAAATATATCGGTGTCGGTGAACAGATAGATGACTTACAGCCGTTTGATCCCGATGAATTTGCAAGGGCGTTGTTCGGTGCAGATGAGTTTATTGAAGAAACTGCCGAAATACCCGTTGAGGAAGAAGAACACAAGCCCGCAACGGCTGAAATATGGGCTGAAATCGACGCTCAGGCAGAAGCCGAAAGACTTGCAGAAGAAGAAAAAGTGCAGGCTAAATCTGAAGAAGAAATACTCGCTGAAGAAAAGGCTAAGGAAGAACTTGAACTTCAAAAAGCAGAGGAAAAGAAAAAACGTGCAGAAGAACGCAAAAACCGTGCAAAGAAATATAACTGGAGTACCGAACAAAC
>CADCCP010000118.1 GCA_902800005.1 uncultured Ruminococcus sp.
TTACCCTAGTGTCAGCTATCCGCAGATAGTGCCGGGCGGCAAGGGAAATTCTGTCATAACTGGTGACGACACCGGCAGATACATATTAACAGCAGGTGTTGTCACAGTATCATTTGCATCAGTAATAGTGCTTGTCTTTGCAGGCAGAAAAAGAAAAAAACAATAATTAATTAACGGCTGTTCTATTCTGAACAGCCGCTATTTTTTTATCCCTTTATATCGACATCAGCAGTTACAATGAATCCGCTGAAATTATCACCGGATATTTTATAATTGCTTCCTTTGGGAACTGTCACATATGTTTCCGTGTTCTCATTTGCGGGGACATAGTAGCAATGCCATTTATTTTCGCCGCCTGCATCTATCAAAAGCGGGTCGTTAATATCATGCTTCTGTATAAGATCAATATATTCTTCCAGCGTGAGCTTATACTCCGTGATATAGTATGCGGCAGCCATGCCGACATATCTGAAATGCCAAGGTTCATAGCTGTATCCTGTCACTTCCTCCTTGCCTTCGGGATACCTGATAATAAAACCGTATTTATAACAATTTTCGTTTATCCACTCATATATATCCGTACCATCATATTTCAAACTGCCCTGTTCTATGTCGTTATAGAGCGTGAAGTCGATAACATATCCTGTCTGATGTTCACTGTAACCCGGTCTTGCCACCCATCGCTCAGCTTCTTCTTCGCCTACATCATCAACTTCATTCTCAAACAATTCCTCTTGATTGGAACGGCTCCTGTATCCGCAGGCTATCATCAATTCACTTTCGCCGTATATCTCCGCAAAATCATCAAGCCACTGATTGAGAGCATCAGTAATACTTTCATTAAGGCTGACATTGTAGTCCGTGACCATATAGCTATCCGTTTTTACGCCCATCAGAGATACTGCATCTTCACCGTCGGTATGACAGGGATACTGTTTATTGACAAGTATCAATTCACCCTTATTCACTTCATCATACTTCATATTTACTGTTTCGGTTTCTTTAAATATACCGTTTTCCGAAGGTTTTGGCAAGTCCGGGGACACTTCAGACGGCTGTTCGACAGACTGTTCACTTGCCTGCACTTGCGAGATCTCACTTGCCTGTACCTGTGAAACTTCGGCAGATGACGGTGTATCAGGCTTACTGTTTCCTCTGAACAGCGTGAAGAGATACACTATCGTAAATAAAAACCATGATACAAACAATATTTCAAACATGATTTTTAACTGGTCACCGAGTGTCAGACGCTTTGAAAAGTCAACGATCAGAAACTTTTTTATCTTCTCTTTATCCATACCGTTAATATTACACCCTTTCTTAAAAAGATTCTCTTACAATCAATAATAACAATATTTGAAGAAAAAATCAACCTTTTATTTATATTATGCACAATTTTTTCTTGCAATATAAAAACGGCTGTTCAGAATAGAACAGCCGTTAATTAATTATTGTTTTTTTCTTTTTCTGCCTGCAAAGACAAGTACTATTACTGATGCAAATGATACTGCGACCACACCTGCTGTTAATATGTATCTGCCGGTGTCGTCACCAGTTATGACAGAATTTCCCTTGCCGCCCGGCACTATCTGCGGATAGCTGACACTAGGGTAATTACATCGGGATAACTTACATCAGGGTAACTTATATCAGGATAACTTATATCGGGATAACTTACATCCGACACACTACTCGGATAACTTATATCAGGATAACTTATATCAGGGTAACTTATATCGGGATAGCTTGTTGAGGGGTGTGTTACTTCGGGGTCAGTAGTTTCACTCGGCGTACTCGGATAACTTATATCCGGATAGCTTGGAAAACTCGGAAAACTCGGATAACTCGGATAACTTATATCGCTGGGTACACTCGGACAACTTTGACATGACGGTTCACTATTCGGTTTGCTGCTTTCACACGGATTACTGCACGGATTGCTGTTACACGGATCGCTGTTACAGGGATCCGGCTTCGGTTCATTTTCAAATATCAGCATTTCGGGTACGCCTTCATCTATCACATACACCCCGTCTTCATTTACTTTTACAGTACCGTATGTATCGACATGGGCAATTATCGGAGTCGTGTCAAGCAAAAAGCCTGTCGGAGCTCTGTATTCTTTGAATCTGTACACGCCAAACGGCAAATCTTCCACTACTATCTGACCGTTATCATTCGTAGCCATGCTTTTTGAAAGACGCTTCCAGTAAAATGTTCCATTTTTATCCTCGCCCGTTTCAGCTTCATCGGGTATCATTTTTTCATTTGAATAATACATTTTCTGTTCAAACGTGAACATCGCATTTCTCAGGGGATTTCCCTTCGGACATATCTTGTCCAACACTATTGCACTCAGCTTTTCCTTGCCTCTCGTATCAAAATACTTTGCCTGTATTTTCATGTTATACAGGTATTCGCCCGATATTTTCGTATAATACGGCATCTCCACTATCATCGGCGATATGGCTATTTTATTTGTATCCGAACTTTGTACTATCATATACAGCTTGTAATCTGCATTTATGTGCATGAATTTTGCCGTACCTGTTGAGTCCACTCTTGCTTTGGCTACCGGTTGAGGTCCTTCAAAGTCCTTTATATAGTTCAAAAGCTTATTTGCACATTCCATAAGTTCTGATGCGTTTTTGGCTTTGCTCAGATCAACCCCTGATTCCTTGAAAAACGGATCAAGCTGAAAACCGCTTATATACCTGCCTATGTCATATAAGCTCAGTTCCTCTCCCTCGGCAAACGGGGCTATCTGTATATTTATGTTTCCTGTGTCCTGAAGTGCCTTGACAGGATGCGGAACACTCAAAACCGCACTTAATACACATATCATCACTATCAGTACTGAAGATACTTTATTAAGAAAATGTTTTTTCATAAATAATCCCCCTGTTTAAAAGCCTTCATTTTTATGTTTGTAAATTGTCACCTTTCTGCATGGCGGCCTGTCTGGCAAGTTCTATTTGTCTGGCTTCTTCGGCTATCAGCCTTTCAAACGCCTTTTCTGCCTTTTTGGCTCTTTTCGCCGCTCTTTTTCTTTTTATGCTCTGCATATTCGGGAACAGCAGTATCAACAATATGACAAACACCACCACACCCAAAACGATTGCTGCTCCGTACCATACAAGGGTGCGGAATGGTACTTTTTCCTCCGACGGGTTCACTATCGGCCATGTGCCGGCTGACATCTTCGATATATCATACGGGACTCTTTCTCCTCTGACAAGCAGGCGGTGACTGTTTATTCCGTACGGCGTGCATGTCAATAGTGTTACATAATCCTTTCCTTTCACTCTCTCTATATCCTGAGCTTCTTCGGGAAGAACTACTTTTATTTGATCTACTTCATATTTCAGCACTTTATCAAGAACGTGTATATAAAAAGCATCTCCCTTTTTCATCTGGTCGAGATCGGTAAACAGCTTAGCTGTCGGCAACCCTGTATGACCTGCAAGTACACAATGCGTACTTTCTCCGCCTATCGGCAAGCTCGTGTTGGGCATATGACCTACTGCTGTTTTCAATGCCTCGTCATCTATTCCGTGATATATCGGAAGATATACTCCTATTACAGGTATTTCTACATAACCCATCGCATCTGCTATTGCAAGCATATCGTTATAACTTGTTACAGATGTCTTATCTATCGTTCCCTCTGCTATCGCCTTGTTATAATCCGCAGCCTGTGTATATATTTTATCCAGTGTTTCCTTACTCGTATTCTTTATCACACTATTATACTGATTTATCGTTATCTGCGATGTATATTCAGAATACCAGTTGCCTATTATCGGGTACATGAATATTCCCACGCCCACTACCAACAGCAAAAATATCCCTATCAGCGGGGCTCTCTGCTTCATTCGGCTCTTTTTCTTTTTCTTTGCCTTTATTGCAGTCTTTGTATCATTTTTCGCTTTCTTCGACATCTTCATCCTCCGTATCATCTTCATCTGTCAGGTCTATCTCTGTTGGCTTTCTGACAGCCTTCATCAGCCATATACACGCAAATACATACACTATTACTGCTACTATGCCTATTGATATGATTATTGTGTAATGGTGCTGTATCTGACGTTTAAGCTCTTCATCTACATCATTTACGGATGACTTTGATTCTTCGGTTCCTGCTTTATGTCCTTTAGCGGGCGGAGTATATTCCACTCGCTCTCCACGAACAAGAAGTCTTCTGTCATTGATACCGTATGGTGTACACGTCAGAAGTGTACAGTAATCCTTTCCCTTCACTATGTCAAGATATGAGGATTGATTCGGATACACTACGAATATTTCATCCACTCGGTAGGCAAATATCCTGTTCAAAACGTGTATATAGAATATTTCTCCTTTTTTCACCTGATCGAGTTTTGTCAGCATCTCGGCTGTCGGCAACCCTGTGTGACCGGAAATGACAGAATGTACACTCTCTCCGGGAACGGGCAATGATGTATTTTCAAGCCATGCACAGCCCTTTTGCAAATTTATTTCCGATGTCCCGTAATATACCGGAAGATATACCTCCACACTCGGTATCTCAACAAAACATATTACATTGTCCACACTGCACAATGCCCTCTCATATCCGTCATTATAAATGCCGTTTGCAAGATCAGTATTGTATATCTCCGCATTTTTGAAACGCCTTTTGATCTCGCTCTCGTCCATCTTCTCAACAGCATGGTCATACTGGTTGATCGTTATCCTTGAATTTGACAGCGAATATATATTTCCCGCCATTGGATACAGTACCGCCGCTATCCCCATGAAATAGAGTACTCCTATAAGTATTAATGTCAGGATCGGTCTTACTTTCAGATAGTCAAATGCAGGTTTGAAAAATTTTTGTATTCTCAAGCTTGCGGGATAAAGTTTTTTTATGAGCGGTCTCAAAAACGGAAAAATACGATTTCTAAAAAAAGCTGCTACGGCTTGTGCAAAGTTTTCTATGAAAGCCATAACAGCCAAAGCGTATTTTATTATTTTGTCCAATCAAAATTATCCTTTCGGGAGGTTTTCCAAAAGGTTCGGCTAATTCACCGAGCCTTTTGGAAAACCTGCTCCCACCGTCGGGGCAGGAGCAGATCTTTCAGTTATTCAGCAGTTTTGCACTGCATTTTGTTTATTCTTCTTCCTCAGCGTTTCTCTTCTTCATGTATACTACGAACAG
>CADCCP010000119.1 GCA_902800005.1 uncultured Ruminococcus sp.
CGATATGTTTATAATTGGCGTACAGAGTATAATACAAGTACATCCAATACCGATAAAATCCATTTTATGTCCATAAATATAAAAATATAAAGGTGTCACGAAATCACCTGATATATTATATAATTTATCATCCGATGAAAAATTAGTCAATGCTCTGCCCATCAATAACATTTGATTTTCACCAATCTGAATTGTGTTAAGAATTTCACTATTGACAGGAATATCCGAGTAAAGTATGCCATTCTTTAAGCAAGCAAAAACTTGAAATGCTTCTTTCATTTGAATTACACCCCTAAATTCTATTTATACCGCTATGAAGTTACCTTCTTCGGGAATGTCATCAGGAGTAATCCAATTAACCTCTGCACATAATTTTTGAAAATTGATATATTCTTCAATAGACTTCCATGCAAGATGAGCAGGTATAAACAGTCCCTTTGAGATATAAAGACCGTCACCCCATACATCTACTACTTCACTCAATAAATCTTTATCACCTAAAGACAAGTGTATATCTTCACTGTCTGTAATTCCAACATAAAAACCCAGTCCTTTTTCGGCACAAATGCAAATAGAAGTATCAGGTATCCCAATAGACAGATAACCAACAAAATCGGGAATTACATCGTTTTTCACGAGAATGCTTTTTAATTCTGCCAATGATTCAACCTCTCCCGTCAATGAGTTGTAACCGTTTTCAGTTGTGTCAATGTTATAATATATCACAGCAATTCACTCCTTGAATTTTAATTTTATGCACCAAAAACTGTGCCAATAAAATGATAACATACTTTTCAAGGCTATTCAAGCTGAAAAGCGGAACAGGTTCCTATTTTCGTAAATCAAAATTTACCACTATATAAATAAAGTGCAGGCAAAAGTGAATGAACTGATGAAAGAATAATAATTGAGCTAATCCGCATATAACGACCGCATGTACTTATTTCGATAAATTTCGCAGCAAGTATCTGCGGAAATTATATTTTTATTCGCTTGATATAGTGTTTATTCTATGGTAAAATGGGATAAATAAAAAAGCGAAAGGAGACGATGATATGCCTAAGTATTTAATGCCTGTCGGCAACACGGACTTTAAGGAAATCAGAGAAACAGGTCTGTATTATATCGATAAGACGATGCTCATAGATCAGCTCGTAGGCAAAAGCAGAGCGAAAGTTACACTTTTTACAAGACCACGCCGTTTCGGTAAGTCACTGAATATGAGTATGCTGCAGCACTTCTTTGACATCAGAGAAAAGAGTGAGTCACTGTTTGAGGGATTGGCAATATCCAAGAACAAAGCACTGTGTGATAGTTGGATGAATCAGTATCCAACGATTCTTGTCAGCTTTAAGGATGTAGGCAGCAGTAAATTTGATACAGCCTATGCTCTGTTAAAAGGTGTAATTTCAAAGTTGTATGAGAGTCATAAGTATTTGTTTGGGGATAATGATTCAATATCCAAAATGAAAAGAAAATTGATTGATATGTTTCTTATGAGAGAAGCTGATGCCGCTGATTTAACAGACTGCTTGTATTTACTCACCGACATAATGTACCACAAATACGAAAACACACCCGTTATCCTGCTGATTGATGAATATGATGTGCCTATGGCAAAAGGGGATGCAAACGGCTATTACAGAGATATAACCGACATCATGAGCGTTATGCTCAGCAAGGCACTGAAAGACAATCCGTATATCAAATTTGCTGTTTTGACAGGCTGTTTGAGAATAGCAAAGGAAAGTATCTTCACAGGGCTTAATAATCCTAAAATCTATTCTATACTCGACTACGGCTTTGAGGAATTTTTCGGATTCACGGACAGCGAAATTGACTGTCTGCTTGCAGATACAGGATTTACAGGATATAAAGAGAAAATCAAGCAGTGGTATGACGGATATCATTTTGGTGATACGGATATTTACTGTCCCTGGGATGTGCTGAACTATGTTTCCGATTTGCAGCAGAAAGCAGGGATAGAGCCTAAAAACTATTGGGCGAATACAAGCGGCAATGATGTTATCAGACAGTATCTTGAAAGTGATAATGTCAATCCACATTCGGATTTTGAAACTTTGCTTGCAGGCAAGTGTATCAGGAAGACCATTGCAGAGGACATCACATATGATAATCTTCTAAGCAGTGAAGAAAATTTCTGGTCGGTGCTCTTAATGACAGGTTACCTGACAGTTGTTCCGAAAGATGAAGTTGAGGCAGAGAATGTTTCAAACGATACGGAGGGTGTGTATCTCCGACTGGTAAACAATGAAATAAAGGAATTGTTTTCAAGGACAGTTGTTTCTTGGTTCAAAAATAAGATGCTCAAAGAGGACAGAACGGAACTTTTCAAGGCAATATGGAGTGGTGATGCAGAAACGATTACAGATGAATTGTGCGGTTTTCTCGGTGACAGTATCAGTTTCTATGATTATCACGAAATTTTCTATCATGCTTTTCTTACAGGACTGCTTTCCGGTGTGAAAGGCATCATTATCAAATCTAACAGCGAAACCGGAACAGGCAGAGCAGATGTGGTATTGCAATACCCACGAAAAGGACTTGCAGCCATTTTTGAATTCAAAAGTGCGAAGAGTGAAGCCGCCATGAATAAAAAGTGCGATGAGGCATTGAAGCAGATAGAAACAAGAAAATACTCCTTCCCATTCAGGCACAATACGGTTTTGAAGTACGGCATAGCATTCTTTGAAAAACAGTGTCTGGTCAAAAAAGGCTGACAACAACATCAAAAAAACATGATACCCACACGCTCACAGATGAGGATTTACACTCCTTATCCGTGGGCATTTTTTCTGCCATAAATGTAACAATATCTTTCGCATATATTTTCCTCCGTTCATTTTGGCGTGTTACATATTAAGATATTTTTTCCAACAAACATACTGTTGAAAAACTTGATGATACTGCTGACATAATTTTCAGAACATTTTAATGTAAAAAGCGGAACCGGTTCCTATTTCAAGCCAAAGGAAACTGATTCCGCTTTTACAAAAGTAATTGGTGTCAAAATCAATATATGATATTCTTTAAAATAAATTCTGTGGTTTGTTGTACCTGTTCAGCAGGAGTGATAGTCGGCTCTCCGTCACCTTTCTGTATACCGTAACTGCCGAAATAAGCGTGGCAGCCGCCGTTTATCACGAATTCTTTTGTGTCTGCTGGCAATAGTGATAAACTTTCATTGTACTTGTTCATGTTAAGTACACCGTCATTACTGCCGTAAATGGAAATTACATTCAAGCCGGAACTGCTTATATCCACAGAAGAATAGGATGCTAAAAGAATCAGTCCATCAAGCGTGTCGGTATGATTTGACGCATAGGAAGCAGCCATCACACCGCCGAGAGAATGTCCGCCGATATACCAATGTTTGACAGACGGATAATTTTCCTGTATGCCATCGGCTGCATTCTGATGGCATACAGCAAGGTCAAACGGCATACTTGTGACAATGCAAAGTACATTTTTTACAGCAAGACTGTGCATAAGGGGTGAATAGGAACTGTATTCCACTTTTCCGCCGGGATAAAAGATGAGTCCGTATTCCGGATTTTGAGGTGAAAAAATCAGTTTTCCATCCGTTTCAGTCACGTTAACGATATTGTCAGATACTGCCGCAGCAATCGCTGTTTCATCTTTATGATACCTGTCTGTATTCACAAAAACAAAAAATACAGCCGTCAGTACAATAA
>CADCCP010000120.1 GCA_902800005.1 uncultured Ruminococcus sp.
GAAATGCACAAAATCAACTTCTCTGATTTGTGTATATGTACCCGTTCGTTAGCGGGGAATTTAAGCCTTTGGAGTGTCATACCAAACATGAGTAGATTTGTATCAAAAATGGACACGGTGAACAAGGAATGAAACATAAAAGTTGTTTTTATAACTTTTTATAAGTTTTTAGTAACGGAATGAAAGAATGGTCATCTTATCGGTGGATTATGGCAGAGTGAGAACAGGGATAGCGGTATGCGATAGGAATGAGATCATCGCTTCTCCCGTTGAGGTTATCAGGGAAACAGACAGTGAGATCCTTGCAGAGAAGATCGCATATATTGCAAAGCAAAAACAAGCGGAAATGATAGTTTTGGGGCTGCCGAAAAACATGGACGGCACAGAAGGTGAGAGTGCGGAAAATGTTAGAAACTTTGCAGTGATACTTGAAGAAAAAACAGGTCTTACCGTTGCCCTGCACGATGAAAGAGGAACTACTGTTACTGCTCACAGGTATCTGAATATGACCGATACAAGAGGTAAAAAAAGAAAGGCTGTCGTTGACAGCGTTGCAGCGGTCATCATACTGGAGGACTATATGAATTTCAGGAGGAATAATATATGAATTTTATTCCTATCCAGAGGCTGACGATAGGGGAGTTGTTTGTATCCATAGCGGCAGGTGTCATGTTGTTTCTGCTTCCTAACGATGCGAAAAATCAGATCAACGACATTCAGCTTGCACAGGGATATGTTTTTGTATTTTCGCTCGTCATATCGGCAGCACTGCTTTTCACTATCAAGCGTTATGAATCGCTCGGAGTTGCGATGATGGCAAACTCCATTCTGACGATATGCGGTTTCTTTCTATATATACTGAACGGCGTATTTACAAAAAACGATGTTTTTTGGGCAGTTCTTACGGAATATCAGATCGTTACCATGTTCATATCCTGGGTAGTACCTTTTTTCTTTGCGGTGACGATAAGAGTCCTGAGAAACGGTCTTGGTGATACAAGCGATTCCCGAATGAGATTTTCTCATTTTCTTCTGATAGCTATAAGATCCTTGATGATGATATATATACTGGTGATAGTATTCAGGCATTTGCTGCCGTATCGCCCGTATATGTCTGAGGCAAGAAATTTTGATATGCGGTTGTTCGGAATGATAGGGGACTGTCTGAACCGCACACATGAAAACGGTATTTTATACTTGTTGTGGAACGGTTTGCTGCTTGCCCCTCTGAGCTTCAGCCTTATGATACTCAATCCCAAAATGAAGCTGTGGCATCTCACTATCATATGCTTTGCAACGGGAGTGACACTTGAGATAATACAATTTTTATATATGTTCGGCGGCGGTATGGGATTTCTTCTCAAGCGTTTCATTGACCTTGTGCGTTCTGCCATCACATCGGGACAGGACAGATGTATGCTGAGCTTCAGCTATACTCTACGCTCTGACAATATCCGTACAAAGATAAATACAGATGAATAGAAAAAAGCTGTCACGGAAAAGATCCGTGACAGCCTTTTTACAGTTCAGCGTATCCTGAATCCCCTGTCATCAGGGACAACGGGAATAGTCTTGCAATCCATGTTTTCTATTCTGACATATGTGCCACGCTCTATCGCAAGTATCACATTGTCTATTTGTTTTTCCGTACCTTGTATCTCCATAAGTACCGAACCGTCATAGTTGTTCTTCACCCAGCCCGATACTCCGTAAATATTTGCCGCATGGTATGCACGGTAACGGAATCCCACACCCTGCACCCAGCCGTAAAAAGTGATCTTTTTTCTTATTATATCATCTGCCATTTTGTATCCTCATTTTTTATACAGGAGCTCTCTCGCATAGGATACATACACGTTTCCTTCAAGTGAGAAATCTTCTTCGGAAATGTCCTTTTCAATATCTTCACCGCTGTAAATGCTGTGTATCTGTGAAAGCAGAACAGTGTTGGAGGCAAGGTCGGAAATGATATGATGAACGTAAAAGAAAAGTATCTTTTCACTTTCTGTCTTTATGAGGTAAAAACGATAAAGAGAATCGTTTTCCAGATCAAACGGCTTTATCAGTGAGTACAGGTCAATATCATCTGTTTCTATCAGGTATATCTCACTGTTATTTGTACGGTGATATTTGTAAGTTTCACCGTTTTCGTCAGTGCCGAAAGATGTATTCAGGGCAGGATTGAGCCTGATTACCTTGTGAATGGCATTTTCCAGCTTTTCCATATCTGTATTCGGTTCAAGAATTATCTTTACAGGCAGGTCATACGCTGTACTGCAATTCCTATCATTACCGCTGTATATGGCATACTCTGTTTCTGAAAGCGGATATGTCGTCATATCAAAGACCTCTCTTTCTATGGGGAAATAAAAAAGCTTTAACTCTGAGTTATATTATATCACAAAAAAAATCGTTTGTCACTTGCGTAATATTAAAAAATCGAGCCACTTTTTTGGATAAAATATCATTTTTTACCATATTTAACAAAAAATAAACCAAAAACCAATCATTGTATTTGTAAGTGCTTTATGGTATAATTGCAGTAAAGAATAAATTTGTGAGGTGAAAAACTGTGAATATCAACGAACCCTGTGTTGTGAATATTCTGCTTTATATCAGTGATACACTTAAATCCCAAAAGTCCGTGAGTTTCAACGATGTGATGTCAGCCCCTAAGTGCAGAAAATACTCTGTCAGCGAGATCGGCAAGGCTCTGGAATTTCTCAGAAGAAACGGCTTTGTGAAAGCAAGCTCCCGTTTCGGATGCAGTGAACTGTTGGAATTCAATGCGACCGGTATTACCGAACTCGGCAAAGAACATATCAAAAAAATTATATGAATTTTCAGGTATCTGCAATTTTGCAGATACCTGAATTTTTTTTGATATTCTATTGACAAGGGAAAATATATAGTATATAATGTATATAATGTATATATACGATTTTAGGAGAGCTCAAAATGGATATTATCATCAGCAATTCATCCGGCAAGCCTATCTATGAACAGATAACCTCTCAGATAAAAGAAATGATCATGAACGGTTCTCTTAAAGCAGGGGACACTCTGCCGTCAATGAGAACGCTTGCCCAAAATCTGAGAATAAGCATTATCACTACAAAACGTGCCTATGAAGAACTTGAAAAAGACGGTTTTATCGAATCTTTCACAGGCAAGGGAAGTTTTGTAAAAGCACAGAATCAGGAACTCATGCGTGAAGAAGGTCTGAAACAGATAGAGGAATATTTCAGGCTCTCATGCGAAAAAGCTAAAATGCTGAATGTCGGCATTGACGAATTATCGGAACTTTTGAATATCATCTATGAAGGAGAATGAATATGGACGATTACAAGAATTCTATTGAAATTGACGGTCTGACGAAAAAATTTGACGGCTTTACTCTCGACAATGTCAGCTTCAATGTCCCCAAAGGTACGATCATGGGCTTTATCGGTCAGAACGGTGCAGGCAAAACTACTACTATAAAACTGCTTTTGAATCTCATCAAAAAAGACAGCGGAAATATAAAAATGCTCGGTCTTGATCTGGATAAAAATGAATCCGAGATAAAATCGCATATATCAGCCGTATTCGATGAAATACCTTTTCATGAGGTGCTTAATGCCAATCAGCTTTCTGTGATACTTTCGGATGTATTCGATGAGTGGGACAAACAGACATATTTCAATTACCTTGACAGATTTGCTCTGCCACGCAAAAAAAAGATAGGCTCTTTTTCAAAGGGAATGAAAATGAAACTGCAAATTGCGGCGGCACTTTCCCACAATGCCAAACTGCTTATCATGGACGAAGCTACAACAGGTCTTGATCCTGTGGTCAGAAACGAAATTCTTGATATATTCATGGAATACTTACAGGACGAAAACAACAGTATCTTGCTTTCATCTCATATCACGAGTGATTTGGAGAAGATAGCCGACATGGTTACTTTCATAGACAAAGGCAAAATTCTTTTAACGGGCGGTAAAGATGAAACTGTTGAAAATCATGCTGTGATAAAGTGCAAAAAGGACGATTACAGGAATATTGACAGTGCAGACATAGTCAGTGCAAGGCTGACGGATTTCGGTGCGGAAGTCATGGTGCATGACAGGAAAAAGTGTGAGAAAAAATATTCAGGCTTGACAATAGATAATACTACTCTTGAAGAAATAATGCTTTTTTATGTAAGGCGTGAAAAAAAGGAGTGGAAATAATATGAAAGGCTTGATTTATAAAAATTATCTTATCACAAGAAAATATTACTTTATTTCACTTCTGTTTTTCTTCATTATTGCTTCGTTTATGATCTTGGTAAGATTAAGCATGATATGCGGTAATATCTCGCATGATCCCGAAGCTGTTGATGAATTGACAAGGAGTATGTGGATATTCCGTTATATACCGTGTACAGTAATTATACTGGCTTTCACGGGAACGGACGGAACGACTTTTACAGACCTTAACACAGGCTGGACAAAATTTTCTTTTACGACTTCTCTAAGCAAATATGAAATTGTCGGTGCGGCATTTCTTTCAAAAGGTATCTCTGCAATTATCGCTCATGTGATAAGCCTTATCTATTTAGTGATATTCTGTCTTTCTTTCGGAGATGAAATTTCACTTAATTATATCGCTGACATAACGGCAATGTTCTTTCTGGGACTGGTAATACAGTATTATTCCCTTATGCTCAATTCATTCGTCAATAAACAGCAGACCGCTCAAGCAATATCGACTGCGATCACTGCTATATTTTGGGGGGCATTTTGTGTTTATCTGTTCCCAAAAGTGCAGGAATTGGACGGAAAACAAGGTGTTGTTCTAATGGAGTGGCTTGCACAGCAGTTTGCACCATTTAAAGACAACTTCTTTGTAATTTCACTGATATTTGCAGTCG
>CADCCP010000121.1:0-496 GCA_902800005.1 uncultured Ruminococcus sp.
ACGGCATTACAAGGTATCATTTGTTCCGCTCTGGCAGACAGAGGAATATAAAAATATTGCTGTATTGGAAAGGTGCGGACTTTGCGACACTGTATCAATCGTGCATGACAATGAAACTGTCAAGGCGAAAATTATTAAGACAGTTTATGACGCACTCAATGAAAGATATGTTTCAATGGAACTTGGCAACGCTGTAAGCAGTTTTGCACAGACTGTACAGCAGTCTGTCAAACAGGTTACTCAAACCATAAACAACACAAAATCATTCTTGCAGCAGTCCATTGAACGCCAGACAAAACGCATTACAGGAAATCAGGGTGGATATATTGTATTGCGTGATAGTGACGAGGACGGCTTGCCCGATGAACAGCTTATTACGGATAACTTAACTATTGGTGCTGCACGAAAAATGTGGCGGTGGAATTTGGGCGGTCTGGGTTACAGCAGAAACGGTTATGCAGGTCCTTTTGAAATTGCCTTGACGGATTTAGGTGAA
>CADCCP010000121.1:523-6666 GCA_902800005.1 uncultured Ruminococcus sp.
GACTGTCACAAACGGAAAGGCTCTTGAAATCTGGACACAGGGAATTACAATGTTTTCTGCCAATGATGATGTATTGACATCAATGTATGTCAGTACGGGAGGTTTGGGGATCGTAACTGCTAACAGAATGCTTGTCGGTATTCGTGGCAGTGAGAGAGTTACAATTTCCGCAGACAGTTCAAACGGTTATGTCCGTGCGGACACAATTTATACAGATACCATTTCAACAAATGCAAACGGTATTATATCAATAACAGGTGCATTGTCCGTCAGCAGTTCAATCAGTGCAGGTAATATATCAGCAAACTACCTTACATCAACCTATGCTGTACAGGGTAAAAGATTTTCTCTTGAAAAATCAAACAATACCTATGAAAATGTTTTGACAGTATCAAATGACAAAACATTGCTGTCAAGCGATGTTGCCGAAATAAAAACACTGAAAGTATATGATACTGCCAACAATGCTTTCAGAGAGTTTGAATTTAAAAGAATAGCAGTTGTAAATGCCGACACGGGAAATACGGAACTTATGAGAATTTTAGTTCAGAAGGAGTGATCGAAAATGGAACTTACAAAAACAGATGTCAGAAATATTTTGATTTTGCTTGACCGTGTAACCGTTAAAGCAGGTGAAGCAAGGGAGTTTGTCATATTATGCGACAAGCTTAACGGCATACTTGAACAGGGAGCAGAGGAAAATGAGCAATGAAATAACAATCACCAAGCCGATACAGCACTTGGTACTTTATCAAGGCAATTCTGTTTATATAACAGTTTTGCTTGCTGATATAATCAACGATAGCTCATATCAGCTTGCAACAGGCGATAAACTGATATTCGGTGTAAAGAGAAACAAAAATTCAAGTTCATTTGTCATCAAAAAAACACTTACCTCTGCTGATGAATTTGACGGGCAATATACTTTTTCTTTTACTCCAGAAGATATGAATATCTTTCCATGCAGATATTATTATGATGTCGGCTTGCAGTTTGCAGACGGCGGTTTTGAAACGGTTGTGCACCCGTCACGATTTAGAGTTATTGGAACGGTGGCAGGAAAGGAGGCATAATATGCCGAACATACAAGTACGAAGTATTACAGGAAGTGTCATGAATACAGCAAGTGAAAATGCTGCTTATTCAAGAACAAACAACAGGATTGATACACTTGAAAGTTATCTTGACAATGCTATAACTGTAAACGGCGAATTTGATGATACATGGGGTTGGTGGGCTCAGGTTCAAAACGGGCATACATACAAGATTAATGGTCAAGATGTACCCGATTTGGGAGACAAAAGAGCCGATTCTATAATTGTTCATAAAAGAGCACTGACAGAAAATTATCTAAATTTAGACGTGTCACCTGCAATAGTCACACAAACAAAGGTTACATACAACAGCAATGCAGGAGAAAATTTCACTCGTATGGCGAGTGAATACCATGAATTGATTGGTGAGGGCTACTGCAATGCAACGCAAGACCATTCCACACCGAATTTTACCGCAATGGGTGCAACGTGTTATAACAAATTCAAAGGAAATGTCGGAATGTGTGCAGTAATCGGCAGGATAGATGATGTTGCATACACCGATGAAGAACTTGGCATTTCTCCGAATGACACTAACGGTACAACAGGGTTAGGCTCAAGCAAGTCATGTGCAGGCGGTTTCATGACGACAAGACGGGCTAATTATTCGCAAGGTCGGCATAATGCAAGCTACTCGATAGGACTTGAAAGCTATGCTTTGAATGCAGCGGAAGAAGATGGAATTCTCGGAACAGAGGGCTATCCCGAAAACAAGAAATTTCATAGTTTTCGTTCCTGGATAAATCCCCTGCATTTAGTAGGCGGAGGTCGCAGACCTGCAACAGACGGTATATTGATAAACGGCTTTACTGTTACAGTTCCGATAGATGCTGACGGCAAAACAACTTCTGACAGCAGTCAGGTTTCAAAAAGAGTTACAATGCACAACGGTTTTTTAAACGGTATTACAATAGGCGGTTCGGCAATGGCTGTCCGTCATATCGTCAAAGTTACCGATGCAGACGGTACAGAGTTATCAGGCTATACGACAGACGGAAACAGTGTTGAAACTGTCGGAATCAACACTTCAAGCTGGAGTAAATCAGAGGGCAAAAATTACGGATTTTATCTTTTGAAACACGGATATTCTCCACGAATACTTCACAGCAGAGGTGCTGCATTGTTTGAAGTTCCCGGAGCAAAGTTTTTTAATTCTACCGGAAGTATGCCTTTTGCAATATCCTGTGTTAATGAATACACTTACAAAGATGAACAGCAAGTTGAACATACTGCTCACGGAGTGCCATATCTTGATTTTAAGATTGGCGGTTCAAGTGATTTCTTTCAAAATAGCAAACCGGTTGAAAGACCGACTGACACAACACGTTCAAGAATTGGCTATGTTTCAACGTCAAATTCAATGAATGTTTCCTCTGACGGTGCTATCAATTTTCTGACAGCAAGGAATTTTTCAACCAATGCAGTCGGAAAGACCTATTCCATGACCAACACGGGGCTTTCCCCGTCAAGCCCTGCAAATCTCGGCACGGCTGATAATAAATGGGATACCGTTTATGCACAAACAGGCACTATCAATACATCTGACAGAAATGCAAAAACCGATATTTCCGACATTGACGACAATTACAAGGTATTTAAATTTAAGAATGGTTCTCGAAAACATATCGGCGTTATTGCTCAGGATATTGACGAGGCTTTCAGGTCTGAGGGACTTAATGCAAGGGATTACGGGCTTTTTTGTGAAGATACAGACGAAAACGGCAATATAATTCTCGGTGTCAGATATTCAGAGTGCCTTGCTCTTGAATGTGCTTATCTCAGAAGTAAGATTGGAGCGTGATACTATGATAAACATTTTAGGAATCAATTTTTCTGAAAATAATTATCCTGATGTCGGCAGTATGGCTATTGACAAAGACGGAAGTGTAATTTTACTTTCTCAAGATATTTCAAAATTGAACGGTATTTTAACACGTTCAACCATAGTCGGAACATATGGAGCGGAATTCCCGTATCAGTCGGGGGACGTGGCTGTTGTACCTGACGCAACAAGAATTTTTATGTACGAATCTTCGAGTGACACATGGCATGAATTGGGGTGATGAAAATGACTGACAAACTTATATATCTGCTTTTGGCACAAAATTCTCAGACAAGCTCAGACATTGAAACTCAGACTTTGCCGTTTACTTTCAAATCTAACGGTAGACGACTCAAAAATTATCGTATATACGGCAATACGGGCGGTGTCGGCGACTTGGACGGCACTACAAACAAATATATTATTCCCGTGACAATCAACGGCACAGCAACGAATATTTCTCTTGATTCCGCTCTTGGACTTGATGATTATATTGATTTCCGTGAACAAAAACGCTACAATTCCGACAATACATCTGTCGCTGTTGCACTTCCTGCAATTTCTACTGTCAACGGAATAAATATTCTTGACATTGACACAATTGTTACACCGCTGAAAATTGGCATACAAGGCGACATTGACACGTCAAAATTACTTTACATCAATGTTGACGGGACAGAATATGCAGGCAGAATAAAAGTCACAAACGGCAAGCCCGTTTTTGAATATTACACTTAACGGAGGAAAATAAAATGATAAATCAGTTTGGATTTGTTTCAGAGGAAACATTCAGTGAAAAAATGGATACGCAAAATAGATTTCTTGCTGCATTGGTGACAGCTCAGGGGGGTGCTTTAAAGCCTACATCATGGGCTGAAATTCAGGCTCTCGTGCGTGCAGGACTTCATAAAAATGTATTTGCAATCGGTGACCAGCTTGTGTGTCAGAAAGGCAGTTCAAATATCACTTGGGACATTATTGGTATTGACCATGATACACCGACAGATTCACAGTTTACACATTCAATGACATTACAGTTACACGATTGTCTGCCGTCAGCAATGCTGTTTGATGCTCTGGAAGCATTATATTATGCGGAAAATGGACTTGTCGCAGGAACATATAATTTCACGATACAATCAGGTTATGACACTGCCTATGGTGGTGGAAAAACTTATCAGTTTACGCTTGAAAATGATGTTCCTGCAGGCGGTCAGCTTACTTTTGGGTGGAGCAACAATACTCAGGCGGCTAATGCAAAAGTTTCTTCTTATGCAAACTCAACCTCAACTACTGCTATTGAGCAGGTAACAGTGATAGAAGGTAGTGCAGGTACAAATCTTGGTACTACAGACGGTAATAGTACAAATGTCAACCATATTCATAGAATAAGATATGGAAGCAACAATTACGGTGAAAGTGCAATCAGGCAGTTTCTCAATAGTAATGTTGTTGCAGGTAGCGTGTGGACACCACAGACTAAATATGATCGACCGCCTTCATGGAACGCAAGTATGGCAGGATTCATGAAAGATATTGACAGTGATTTTCTTGCAGTTATCGGCAAAACTCGCAAAGTTACCGCACTTAACACCGTTACAGACGGCGGCGGTTCTGTTACTCTTGACGACAAGTTCTTCCTGCTTTCCCGTTCGGAAGTGTATGGCAGTCTCGAAAACGACATAGATGAGGGCAGTCCTTATCCATACTATTCAAATTATTCTGACCTGTCAGCAGCAGGTACAGGTGGTGATAGTAACCGTATCAAGTACAGAAGTGGTACTGCTCAGACATGGTGGCTTCGCTCTCCCTACTCTGCCTCTGGTTTCTATGTTCGTACTGTTTATACGAGTGGTATTGTCTACTACCTTAATGCGAACCACGACTACGGAGTTGCTCCCGCTTGTAATATAATTTAAAGGAGGTTTTCAAAATGTTTAAGTTCAAAGATGTAAAAACACAGCTTCTTGAAGAAAAAAAGAAAAATGCCGAATTGAAGGCGAAATTAGCTAAAACTAATGCAGACGTTGAGTATATCGCCATGATGACAGACGTTGAATTAGAGGAGGAAACCGAAAATGACGAGTAAATTTCAGAAAGTCAAATATTATTACGATAATGGTCTTTGGGACATTAATCGTGTTCGTAATGCCGTTGTGAAAAACTGGATAACAGCAGAGGAATTTGAGGAAATTACAGGTGAACCTTATGCAGAATAAAGAATTGCAGATGTTCATTTCAGCTGTTTTTGCAGGACTTTTGTATTATCTCGGAATTGTCGCTGTACCGATAATTATGCTTGTTTTTGCAATGATAATCGACTACATCACTGGAATGTCGGCAGCTTGGTACAATTCAGAACTGTCCTCAAAGAAAGGCATTAAAGGCATTGTAAAAAAAGTCAGCTACCTTGCACTCGTTGTTGTAGCAATGATAATCGACTGGCTTATCTCACAGGGCTTACAGCAGATAAATGTTGACTTACATTACAGCGTATTTTTTGCGGTGTTGGTTGCCGTTTGGCTGATTATCAATGAACTTATTTCAACTCTCGAAAATCTTTCAAGAATTGGTGTTCCGATACCAAATTTCTTGAAAAAGATTATAAACCGACTTAAAACAACGGTTGATGAAAGTGAGGAGAATAAAAAATGACTGACAGAGAAAAATTTCTTGACAAAGCGTGGACATATCTCTCATGTAACGGAGATTACGTCTGCAATAAAAAATTACATCTCGGATATATCACACATTGGTGTGCATACTCGGTCAGTGCCATTATGCAGGACTGCGGATTTATTGGTAAGTACATCAAAGAAGTTGAGGGCGGTGCAGGAAGTATTCCCAGAGGTTCAGACGGCAAATACGGAAAATGGTTTAAAAAGTCGGTGAATATGCCCCCACAGCGTGGTGATTTGTTCTTTTTACGTTATGATGATTATCCCGAACATGACAAATATTTTTGTGACCATGTAGGAATCGTTGAAGAAGTAAACGGAAATATCATAACAACACTTGAAGGCAATGTTGATGCAACAAATTCAAACAAATGGGCGGAAACGTCTGTTTTTAGAAGAAAATGGCGTAATTTCAATGATTGGACAGTTTATGCCTTTTACCGTCCGAATTGGCAAGCTGAAACAAAAACAACTTCAACTGCAACCCAAAAAGAAGTTGAAATATATCAGCTTAATTCCTCAAAAGCCGTTGATTATGCCGTAAAAGTT
>CADCCP010000122.1 GCA_902800005.1 uncultured Ruminococcus sp.
GCTTATTTAAGCTATGTTTATGCAAATAAGATTGAAAATCCCAATATGAATGATATTATTGCTTCACTGAATACACTGTTCACGGCTGAAAGTTTTGCACTGCCGATAACATCTGACGTTATCAAGGAAGTTTGGATGATACAGGTGCGTGATATATGGTGGCTGTATGCAGGAATAGCAATGATGGTATTTCTTGCGGTTACGTCAAGAAATCCCAACGACTTCAAGGGTGTCGAATACGGTTCGGCAAGATGGGCGAACAAGTATGAAGAAAAGAAATTTAAAGACAAAAAGGGTATTCCCTGCGGAAAAGGCTTTTATCTGACAACGAAACAGAAAAGAGGAAAATACCACGTTCCCAATAATCTGAATGAAGTGGTAATAGGCGGTTCGGGTGCAGGAAAGTCTTTCCGAAAAATCAAGCCTGACATTATCCAAATGACAGGCAGTTACATAATAACCGATCCATCGGGAGAATTATACAGGGATATGGGAAAATTTCTTGAAAAGAACGGTTACAAAGTCAGAGTTTTAAATCTGAATGACATAAGGCTCTCAAATACATACAATCCTTTTGTATATATAAAAAATGAGGAAGATGTTTTGAAAGTGGCAAATATGTTTGTGGAACATTCGGGAGAAAAAGGCGAAAAAGGTGACTTTTGGACTGCGGCTTCAAGAAAACTGCTGACACTTATTATGCTTTACCTTTTCCATTCAAAAGATGAGGTAAAATCTTTTCATAGGGCAATGACATTACTCTGTTCGGCAGAATTTGAAGATGGGCATATATCCGATAATTGCGAAATCGCAAACTGCATTAAAAGACATCAATTTCAGAATAATGAAACCGAAACAGACGCTGTTTCGGTTTTATGGAACTCTCTCAAAACTTTACCGCCTGAAACTTTCGGAGGTATCTCCGAAACGCTGTCCACAAAGTTACAGCAGTGGACGGTAAAAGCCGTTGATATTCTTACGGCAACCGATGAAATGGACTTTGACGATATAGGCGTGAACAAAACGGCAATATTTGTCATACAGCCTGCGGCAGATACGACTTATAAAGCAATAGCAAATATATTTTTCCGTCAGCTTTTTGCAAGACTTCAATACATAGCCGAACTGAAATATAATAACAGACTGCCTTTACTGGTATCGTTTGAATTAGACGAGTTTGCCAATATCGGTGAAATTCCCAATTTCAACTTGGAATTAGCCGTTATCAGAAAGTACAATATCAGAGTTTGTATTGTTCTTCAAGCGTTTTCACAACTCAAATCCGTTTACGATGAAAAGATTGCAGACGGCATACTTTCAAACTGTTCGACACTTACCTATCTCGGCACGACTGATAAAGATACAACGGACTATGTATCGTGGAAACTCGGCAAAACAACTGTAAGAGTTGATACAAAGAGTTTTAATCGTGGAAATCAGGGCGGTGGAACGGACAGCGAAAGTTATGTTGCCCGTGACTTGCTGACTACCGATGAAATATCAAAGGCTGTACAGAAAGGCGAAAACGGAAAAGCAATTATTTTTGTTGATACGTTTTATCCGTTCTTTGTAGATAAGTTTGATTTGGCTAAACATAAAAGATTTGCAGAAATCGGCTCGGACAGAAATCCTGCACAGGCAGTCAACAATGCAAATCTTGAAGAAAATTACAGCAAACTTTATCAGGAACGTGAAGATAACTACAACAAGGAAAAAGAAAAAGCAAGGCAGTTATCTGATAAGATACTATCGGGAAAATATGACGAACCTTTAACCACCGAAGAAAAACAGAAAGAAGAAAATAGAAAAGCATTAAGGGATAGATTTGAAACAAATCCCGATTTGATACAAAATGCCAATAATGCTCCATATATCCCCGATGATGTCAATATAGATGATATAAAAGAAGATATAGAGGAGGATATATATGAGTGATGAAATTCAGCAAGTCGAAAATGCAGGACAGGAATTTATCGGAGTTTATGCTGATACTTTCAAATTCGTTCATAGTTTTATGGCTGAAATGAGAGAGTTTAAAGACAGTCTGCCACAAAGACAGCCTAAAATACAAAAGGATACTTTATCTGAAATGTTGGATAGTGGTATGACCTCTTTCAAATTCACAGGAAAAGATACCGATTTATGTTATTTTGCAAAATCTGAAAGAATGCCGATAACGGCAATAGCAAATATTGAAGATGAAAATATCAAAAAATCGGTTATGGAAAGTATAGATAGATTTGTAAAAAATGACTACTTGGAAATCAGAAACGACAGCTTGTATATTACAGCAAAAGGAAAAAAATATATACAAGATGACTTCTTTATCAGACAGGCACAAGCTGACCAAATCGAAATGCACAACAACGTGCTTTTAAAATCAGCTGAAAGAGAGAATTTACAAGTAATCGCTTTTACAGGGAATTATGTCACGGATTTTACATATTTCGATTATTCGGATAAACTTGATTTGAATGACGTTATCAGTCACCCGAACAAAAAATTATCAAATCAGATTTTAGACAATGTGGAATTGTGGCAGAAAAAAAAGGCTGTAACAGTAGAAAACGGAATTGCAACAGTCACTTCTGACGGTAAAGCAATGTTGAGTATGCCTGAATTTAAAAAGGCTACAAGTCATCTTAATCCGAGAACATTGTCGGAAGTCAATACAAGATCATCACAGTTTTTCGTTAAACTCCAATCTGCTGTACAGACACAAGCACAGCAGAATGTTTTGAAAAATACCGTGACAAAAGCAATAAAGAGATAATTCCATTGACGAGAGTTTTTTATAACTCTCGTTTTTTTATGCCCATAACACGCAACTGGGACACGGTGTCCCACTTATTAGGAGGTGGTCGGATATGTTTACTTTTAAGGAGGTGGTCGGAAAAATCTACAAATGTCCGCATATCAACCATTTGACAAATATTTAAAAATTTTTGGAGGTAATTTAAAATGGCAGTAAAAATGATTAACGAAAACGGAAATGTAACGGTAAAGACAGCAAAACAGGTAAAAACAGAACGCACCGTCCGCAAAATGCAGAAGTACATCACGGTAGCACTCACCGTAATGATGGTCTTGGCAATGTCCTCTGTAATGGTTTTTGCAACTGGTGCAACGGGTGACAATACTGCTCCTACTGGTGTTCAGACAGAAACAATGAGCGGTTTATCTACTATCATTTGGTGGCTCGTCCGTGTGGCTGTACTTGCAATAGGCGGTATTCCTGCGGTAATCAAGATTGTACAGGGACAGGCAGATGAAAACCCTCGTGACCGTAACGCTGGTATCGCAACTCTCGTCATCACTGCGGCAGTGTTCGGTGCTACATTTGCTATTCAGGCTCTTATCGGTATCTGATAACAACATAGCAATTATCACATAAAATCAGCTTGACGAACTGCCCTTGTATTTTTAAGGGGGTATCAAGGGCAGTTTTGTTGAGCAGTTTAAGGAGGTCGAATATATGGCAAACAGAAAAATCACAACAGCATTTGCATATATGTTTGCTGT
>CADCCP010000123.1 GCA_902800005.1 uncultured Ruminococcus sp.
ATATCAATTTCCTATGAATAATGCAGCGTTTTCGGGAGGTGAAAGAGTTGATAAAAAACAAATATCTGGCATTTGGTTTATTTGTGGCGTTATTTCTTGACCGTTCACTACTTTTGAGCCTCTCGATGACATTACACAGCACCTCCGAAATACAATGTTCCGTCGGTGTTCAGTAAACTCATTTGCCAATATCCGGGATATTGTTCCCAATTGCCGAACATAACAAAATGAATGTACAATTTTTCTATCAGCATGCTTATCCGATGCATTAGCATTTTTCATATTGATAAGCCATTGTGAATTATTTAGCCCTGAAATATCGATATCATCGGCTTCAATAAATGGGATATCAAATATATCCCTATGAATATAATCAGGTAACGGTCTCATTATCCTGATGTAATCCTTGTTTTTATAAATTGGCAAAATTACATCCTATCCCATAGGATGCAAATGCCTTATTACTTGTCTGAATGTGTTTGTCAAGTAAAAAGTGCATAGAAGGGGCTCCAAAAAGTACATAGGTACTCCAGCACCCTGTTATGTGTAATCACGAGACCCACCAAGGGGCTGGCTCAAAACTTGAAAGAGTTTTGGGTCAGTTTTTTGCAAAAAAATACGAGAGGCTATGAAACCTCTCGCAGTTGGTGTATAATTTAATTACCACAAAAAACAAACAACCAACATAAAGGATTGTACACCAATGAAGATAAATAATCAAGTCATTTCGCTGTTTAATTCAAATTTTTTCATCAAGGAGGACGATATAGTTTTTCTTGTGTTTGAAATATGCAGCAAGCTCAATTACAAAAAACTCATTGATTCATACGCCAAGGAAGGCAGACCGTCTGCACTTCCGATTAATGTCATGTTCATGGTGGTTGTGTATGCATATATTATGGCAGGCAGTTACGCTTCAAATAATATGTATCGAACAATTGACGTCAATTATGTCTGTGAGCTTGAGGGGATCCTGACAGACGGAATGGACAACGGAAGCCCCGATTTTCGTTCAACAGACGAAACGGATTATGTTTCACCGAACGGAGAACAGTTCCGGTTTCCGCCTCCTCAAGCCCTCCCCTCTCTCCTCAACTCACTGTGCACTTTTCTCGCCGACGGGAATGTTCACCCGCTGATTAAATCTGCGGTTGCACAAGCGTATATGACCGTTATACGACCGTTCCCCGAAGGAAATGAACGGCTGGGGCGTATCCTTTCCTGTATGATCCTTCTGCGGTCGGGATACTCTTTTTTCAGCGACGTCAGCCTTTCCGCTCTGATTGCCCGTCGGGGTTATGCGTATTATGAGGCTACCGCCAACATACTCCGCGAGGAAAACGCAGACGACATGACCTACTTCGTCGAGTACTTCCTTGAGCTGCTGTCACGCGCCGTTGACGAAAGGCGACTGCGTACACAGAACGCCGAAAACGAGCTGCGGCAGGCAGAGATAGAAATGGTGCGAACGACCCTCTCGCCTCCTTCTCATACGGGTCCTCCGGAGGACATGATAGCTGCTCAGGAAACAGAGGTTACGAGCGAAGAAAACAGTTATCCTGACGGGTTCTATACAGTTTCACCGAACGAGGCAGAGCCGTATTTTGATGACAGCAATAGTCTTGAAATCAGCTTAGCCCGCGTTCGTGATGAGCTATATGGGATTGTGAACGGTGGCAGCACGATAATGAAGAGCTGTGCCAAATTACTTTTAAATATTATGAATAATAACATCTTTTCTTTTACAGCGCTCGATATTCAAAAAGGGTGTCAAGTTACGATGAAACAGGCAAGCAATCTTATCGTACACATGCGTGAGAAAGGATTGATTGAGAGCTCTGAGCAACGAATAAACGGATACGTAATCTATCAGTTCGGGAAAGCATTACCGCCGCTTATTCCTGAAGATTACAGTGAGGATATACTCAAAGTTATCAATGAACTTAGAAGCTCGAAGTATTCAAGAAAAGAAAAGGATATAGGGGAACTTATTCTGAGCTGTCTTCCCAAAGGATTGATTTTCGCATCAGATTATGAAATGATCGGAGACCCGACAAGAATGGTAAAGGATATGACACGTCCCTTAAAATCCGGTATTGTCGAAAAGATTAGTAACGATATATACAGAATTAACAGGGAAATAAACTTTACTGTCCCGATTCTCACAACTAAAAGAAAGGAAATATTGACGGAGCTTTATTTGCACTTCAAAGGCACTTCGTTTACCGGCAAAGAAGTACTTGCCTCAATAGGCAAAAGCGAGTCAACCGTACTTGATGCTCTCCGAACGTTTGAACTGCAAAATCTGCTGGAATGTAAAAAAATGACAAAGCCATACCGCTACCGATTGCTTGTGGATCCTGAAAAGTATCCGTCACTCTTTGTTGAAAACTCGGAGTCGATGCGAGTGAAGGCTACTCCGGAACCAACAAATAGCGAAATAATCCCTGTAAATCAGCATGACAGCATATATTCTGAAGATGTCTATGAGCTGATAGATATGCTTGCATCATCCGAATTTTCCACAAGAGACCGTCGTCTCGGAAAGGTCATGCAGCAATGCGCAGAAAAAGGCACCTTGTTAAGAAGCGATTATGATGATTGGGGATACACGGAGAATATGTGGAGTATTGATACAGAGCTCGCGGTACTGCTCGGGCTCATCAGTAAGGAGTCGCCGGACTGCTATTCTATGAACAAAGTGCTTTGCCCCGAGCTTCGTCCGACTCAAAAGAAAACGCTGACCGCAATCTATGAGGCTTTCGGGTGTGATGAATTCTCTTCGGATATGTTTATCGCCACTCTGAATTATTCTGTCTCCTACACCTACGCCTCGCTGCACAAGTTGACGCTGCTGCGTTTATTGGATCAAAACATCGATGAAAACGGCAACCGTTACCGGCTTGCTGTCAATTCCGAGGAAAACCCCGAGTGCTTCGACCCCGCAGCATAAAAAGGGACTGAGGATGGAAAGCAGAAATGAACCAAATAATCATAAAAAACGCCATACAATGTAAGCATTGCGGTGACATAATTGAAAGTACACATCTCCACGATTATAAGACATGCTCCTGTGGTAGCGTTTCCGTTGATGGCGGTCATAGTTATTTACGGCGTTGCTTTAAAAACAGCCCCGAAGATTTTACAGAGCTGTCTATTACAAGGATACTGAAAAAGCCATGTATTTTCCGATTATTTCGCTTATTTTTTCAATTACTTTCATCAAATCACCTTTTTCATTTGTGCGCTGGAGCCGGATATCTTCTTTTCTTTGG
>CADCCP010000124.1 GCA_902800005.1 uncultured Ruminococcus sp.
TGGAACACATCAATCTGCTCCTCACTCAGCGAATCTTCAAAGGGTATGCAGAGTTTGTTGAACTCGTCAGAGAACTCAGCGGAGTGTATTTCACCCTGTCTGTAATTGTACATCGCATCAATCATTTGTATCTGTCCTTTCGGTTTTATTGTGTAAAACCAACCGTCCAAACTTTACCAAATAATCATTGATAAGGTGTTGCTTACGGCACTCCTGTCAGCAATACGCTTTGCGAAATGTACAATATGCAGAGATATTTGCAGATGGATACTCTCCGTGAAAAACATCTTGAACATTTTGACTGTTGGGCAAGTACGTTTGGAGAAAATGTCACGCAAATGGAACTCACTCCCGAAGGAAACAGTTACCGTGCCAAAACGAGATTTTCAAAATTCTTCAATCTGCCCGAACTGATGGCAATGGTAAAAGAATTTGCGGATATTCAGACAGCCGAAACGCTTGAATTACCAGGAATACCCGAATGTGAAATACATAATGTTGCGGTTGAGCCGACAGAGGTGCAGAAACAGCTTGTTGAAACACTTTCCAAAAGAGCAGAGGCAATACATAACAGAGCCGTTGATCCGTCTGTCGATAATATGCTGAAAATAACGACTGACGGCAGAAAAATCGGTCTTGACCAGCGTTTGATAAATCCCGACTTACCCGATGAATCGGGTACAAAGGTGAATGTTTGCGTGGATAATGTTTTCAATATATGGAACGATACGGCTGATATTCGTGGAACACAGTTGATTTTCTGCGATTATTCCACACCGAAAAATGACGGTAAATTCAATGTTTACAGCGATATTAAAGCTAAACTCACCGAAAAGGGCATACCCGAAAATCAGATAGCGTTTATACATGATGCGACAAATGAGGTCAAGCGTGAAGAACTGTTTGCAAAAGTCAGGAGTGGAGAAATCCGTGTACTTATAGAAAAAAAAAAAAAAATGGGTGCAGGAACGAATGTGCAGGACAGGCTTGTTGCAAGCCACGATTTGGACGCACCCTACCGTCCTGCCGATATGGAACAGCGTAGAGGTCGAATGGTCAGACAGGGCAATAAAAACAGTAAAGTTCATCTATACCGTTACTGTACAAAAGATACATTTGACGCATACCTTTTCCAAATGCTTGAAAGAAAACAGAGTTTTATTTCACAGGTAATGACAAATAAATCTCCGCAAAGACGTTGTGATGATATAGATGAAGCAACGCTTTCTTATGCGGAAGTCAAGGCATTGTGTGTCGGCGATCCCCGAATTAAAGAAAAAATGGAGCTTGACAACGAACTCGGCAAACTTACTCTTGAAAGAAGTTCCTATCAGCAGGAACAGTACAGACTTGAAGATATTTCGGAGGACATTCAAAAGAAAATCGGTATTTTGGAAGTGAATATCCCGAAAAATCAGAGTGACTTTCTGTATATTCAAAAGCACCCGATAAAGCTTGACCAAGACGGCAAAAAGATATTTGAGGGCATTACACTTCACGGCACAACTTACACGGATAAAAAAGAGGCTGCCGAAAAATTCAGAGATACCTATATCATGGCTATCCGTCAGGGCGGCGGTCACAGAGATTTTGTTCCTGTCGGTGAATATCGTGGTTTTGAGGTCGGTGTCATGTTTGACAGTTTTTCACAGACGTATAAGGCAACTCTTTCAAGGGAGGGCACTTATTATCTTGATTTGGGTACGGATAATTTTCTCCGTATGGATAATGTTCTTGATAAATTGGAAGGTGTATGTACAGACCGCATTGACAGGCTTGCCGAACATAAAAGGGAATTGAAAGAAGTAAAAGAACAGATTGGAAAGCCGTTTGCGAAAGAAACGGAATATCAGACAAAGAAAGCTCGCCTTGCCATCCTCAATGCCGCATTGGATGTGGACGGCAAAAAGAATGAACAGGGCGGAATTTCACAGGACGATACACCGCCTATGCAGAACGGCAATTTGAAACGATAATTCATCAGACAAACGGGACTTTAAGTCCCGCTTGTGTTTTTGGGAGGTAATGTGAATGGAAATACAAAAGAAAAAATATATCAGTCCGAGTATCAATGCAGGCTATTTCAGAGAGTGCATTTTCGGCTATCTGAAAGAAGCTCATCAGATTCCTCAAAGTGAAGTCAGCTTTTGGAAATTCATTGATACCGTCAAATTTGAAAACGGCATGATTTCAAGAGAATGCAGGCTTTTCAGAGAACTCAAAGAGTTTGCCGACAAGCACCCTATCAATAAATCATCTCTTTTGTGGCAGCGTTACTTTGAAAATGCCGATGCCGATTTTATCAGGGACATTCTGCTTTATCTGAAAGAGGAAAAGGAAAAGCGAAAAGAAAAAAGAGATGAAAGAAAAAGTAATCTCTATTCCGCCATAACGGACAGATTCAACGGATTTTCCCGCCAGTATAAATACAAGCTGAAATTGAGAGGTGCGTCCGATGAACTGCTGGAGGAATATGAAAAACAGCAGAATGAATTGCAAACAAGATTTAAGGAAAGAGTAAATCTGTATCAGGAATGCGACAGCTTTTTTGATGATGATTTCTATAACTTTTTCTTTGATATGGAAACAGAAGTTAAAAGAGTAGCAGATGAAATGTTTAAGTGTCTAGCTGTGGAGGTTGCTGTATGACTCTTGATGAAAAAGAACAGATTAAACAGCAGAATACCGAAACCGTCAATGAAAAAAGTCCGACTGTTTCTTCTCTCGAAGCTGAACAGCTTTTTGAAACATTCAGAGCTGCTGAAACCGAAATAAACATAAAAATTGCAAAACAGCAGGATACTATTGATACCCTGAATACAAAAATCAAGCAGACCGAAACAAACCAAAACAGACAAAATCAAACTGTGGCGGCTTGTCAGGCGGTTTTGGAAAGTAATGCTTATCCGAAACTGAATAGCCTGATTTCCGCATTTTCCGAAAGTACCCAAAAATCAGCCGAAAAGAAAAACAATAAAATCAAGAGCCTGAAAAAGAAAATCAAAAAGGCTCAAAAGAAAATGAAACGGCTTGAACGGAAACAACAGCGAAATCAATTGCTGAAAGGCTTTATATCTTCCCTGTTTGACAAAAATGCCGATAAATCGGCTTATGTGATAGGTATGCAGGCACTCAAAGAGGACAGTCTGATGAGAGCCGAAAAGAAACTTGACAAGGTTGACCAGAAATTGGAAAAAGCAAGGGCAGCATTTGAAAACGGCGGTT
>CADCCP010000125.1 GCA_902800005.1 uncultured Ruminococcus sp.
TTGTCATTCTGAGGAACGAAGTGACGAAGAATCTTTCAAAGATTCCTCGCTTTGCTCGGAATGACATTGAGCAATTTATTTTGTCGTTTACTATAGAATAGCATTAGCGTAAAAACAACATAAGAACCGTGGGACACACGGGGATATGTACGGGTTGCCGTACTTGAGCGAGAAGCCCCCACCTCTATAGGTTGGAGAAGTATTTCACAGTTGACAAAAGATATTTATGGTGTTATAATCGAGCCAATAATTATACTATGAAAGGTTGATGAATATGAAGAAAACTCTAAGTGTATTGCTGATATTGAGTATTTTGCTGAGTGTATTTCCGATAACGGTTGTAAATGCGACCGACACTTTGCAGGACAGAACAAATATCAACATGGACTACAAGTATGATAAAACATTGGAACAGGTTCAGCGTGAAGCCAGAGATGAACAGATTAAACTCATGTCTGATAAAGACAGCGGTTCTGTCAAGTGGCAGCACGTTTCTTATCTCAGCTATGACTATGGCGACATAAGAGAAAAGCTGACTTCCACAGACGAAAATGATAAGTATATTGTTCTTGACAAGGACAGTAAAATCCAGCTTGGCAAAAGTGACTATGAGACTGTTGAAATTACGACTAATAAGGTACTTGACCTCAACGGTCATAAAATTCAGGTCAATGACATCAGAAACGAGGAAAACGGCTCGGATAAATATTCTCAGTCCGATAACTCAAAGCACTTCAATACAGTTTTGTTTTCCGTCACAAACGGGGCAACTCTCACTATTATAGATTCAAGTGATGACGGAAGCGGCAACGGTACAGGCGAAATTTATGTCAATGCCTATATGGTGAATCCGTATAAATATTCTTTAAAAAGATATACCACAAGGGATATTTTTGAAGTAGATGACGGAAATCTTGTTATCTATGGCGGAACTTTCCAGGCAGGCAGAAGCAAGGCTCAGGCTGACAGCGATACTTATGAAAAAATAAAGGCAGTTGTCGGAAGTGCCGTCGCACTGGCAACAGATGTGGCAGGCTATGCCACAGGTATCAATTCGGCGATAGGTGCATTTGATGATGTTTCTTTGCAATAAGAAAAGAGAACTTGAAAAGATACTGAAAGCTGACCAGACTAAAGATAACCCTGATGAATCAAAAGAACAGAATGCAGGTGCGACTACTAAAAAAGACGGTTCCAATGCCAAAGAGGAACAAAAGGAAAGTACCCCGAAGGAAAATGTTGAAAATGGCAAAGAAGGACGAAATCAGACTGTTTCCGAAAAACAAAAAACCAATAATGCCAATGCCGAAAACAAGCCCAATGCCAACGGTACAGCCCAGTATGACGGAAATTCCAAAATAGCTGATGCTAAAAATGCCATTGTCAATGCGGCGGTCAACAAAGATAAAATCGGCTCTATGGTAGATTCGGCTTTCGGTCTTGCCGACACTATCAAGGGACTTTTTGAAACAGAGGAAGGCTCTTTTGTGACACAGTCGTTTTTGGGCACTTGCGTTAATGTCAAAAACAATGGTACCTTTGTTTCATACGGAGGAAAATACATCGGTTACGGCATGACACCAAATATAAGAAACGCTGTTGTTGAGTGTACCAAAAACAGCAAAGTCTATATATATGACGGCTTGTTTGAAGGCAGATGCGGTGCTAATATCTTTAATATAGTAAAAGCAGGCTCCGACATTCAGCAGACTGTCCAGTATACCAAAGATGAAAACGGCAATAATGTTGCCCGTACCGTTTCCATGCGTGGCGATGAAACAAACGGCTTGCAGATTATTGATTTGGAAGATGACGGCTCTCTTGTCGATACTTCCAATATTCATGTAAAGGGCGGTACATTCCGCTGTTACTATGAGGCTAATATGGTAGGCTTGCATGAAGATAAAGTCGAAGGCTCAAACAAGCATGATTCCGAAAATATGACTCGTTTCAACGGCTCGGCAGGCGGTGTCAATCTCGGTGTAGCGTCTTACGGAGAGGACTTTATCCGTGACGGCAGAATACAGATAGTTGACGTTTACGGTGACGGTGCATTGGTTCTCATGGACGAGGAAAGCAATGTCAATGACATCAATCATTATCGCCTTTACTGCACTGATGCCGAACTCCGTTATAAAACATATCTGAGAGTATATCCCACGAAAAGCACAGGCAATTCAACCTATTCATTCGCATTGAAAACTCGTTTCGACTCTAACGACACTACCACTTATGAAGATTTGTCACAAACGTGGAACAATGAAGATGAAAATGAAAGAGCTCCTTTCAGTTCAAATGAAAAATTTTTCCGTTTTCCGATCAATGACGAGTTAAGCGAAAAATATTATGTCATTCCCGATTATAACCAAGGTCCTCAGAGTTCAAATACAGATACTTCGGAAGTATGGTATTATAATATCCCGCTTGATATGGGGAATAATGCCATAGAACCTTTCAGATACTATGATACCAATGTAAGCGGCGTAAAAAACAATATTTCACAGACATATTCACAGCATGATGTAAGTGACTGGAAAAATGTTGAAAAAGGCTTTGATGAAAACAGCCTGCAATATGAATTTTCCTCTTTCAATTACGCCTATAATGTTAAGTGGATAACATATAAAATTTACCGTGTTGACCCTCTTACAAGGGAAAGTATCAGTGAAAGCGATATTTTCGGTGAGGACAAGCCTTTGAAACAAGTTGTTTACGGTGCAAGCGGTGATTTACTTAAAAGCCGTCTGCAACTGACTGAACTTGGCATTAACTATCAGCCGGGCGAAATGTACAGAATTGTCGTTACGGTTGATGAATACATGAATTTCAATAAAGATAAATATGCAAAACCGACTGCAAGCTGTGAAAGCAGTATTGTATTCACCTGCTATGACATTGATGAAACCGTTCAGCAGACCGTTACGGACAGCAACGGCATTACAAGAGTGGTTGAAGTGCCCGATTATACGCCTTTGCAGTGGTCGGGATATGCAAGACCTGATGATTATGCGACATTTGAACTTATTAACGGTCAGGCAGGTATCGTTGACACAAGTACAAGAAAGATTTTTGACGTATATTATCAATGGTATCTTGTCGGCGAAAACGGTGAAGAAGATGAAATGATTGCAGGTACTACGAATGTCTATAAGGGCGATAAAAGCGGTTTGCAGTATCGTTCCGTAAAATTCTTCTCACCCGATAAAGACGGATTTGTC
>CADCCP010000126.1:0-3210 GCA_902800005.1 uncultured Ruminococcus sp.
ATATCCGTCTTTCCCCTGTGTGCAGAACGCATTTCCAACCTGCCACCATGATGACATTTTTCCGTCAACACACGGTCTTGACATTTCTATCCTGTCGAGAATTTTCTTATCAGCATTTGTATAAATGTTTTTGTATGTCATTGAATCACTCCTTATACAAATAGTTGTCCGCCCACTCCCTAAAACTTTCAGAACGGTCATAGATAAAGTCGAATACAATTTCCAATACTGCTGCCGCTCCTATAAAGATTATAGTCGGAATCAGACTGAACAATAACATTCCTACATCCACGATTTTTCACCTCCTTACTATCCTTGCAATTCTCCATCATTGCCGTAAACTTCCGTGTATTCCGATGAACCATACTGATATCTTGTATTGTGTATTCCATCTGTCACTATATAATCGTTAGACGGAAATTCAATATAAGCAGTAGTTCCGTTTACATACAAGTCGATCATCTGTTTACTTCCTCTTGTGACGATTATCTTTCCTTTATGTTCTTTTAACCATTGCACACTGCCCGTCAAGACAGTGTGCAATGTATTCAGCCTTAACGATTATTTTATATCTATAGGCACACGGAATCCCTCTATTATTCACCAAAACTCTGTACTTCACATACCGTATAATGCCAATTAGGTTTTACACACAATGACAACGCTTTATCTTTTGCCTCTTTTTCGCTGGCAAAGTAAGTATATCCCCTGTATATTCTCATAGCCCATATTGATGCACTATCATAGATGGATATTCTATATAACTTCATCTATAATCACCTCCTATCTTTGATATTATCCATAACGTAATGCGAACTTAAAAAATCACTATATCCTACAAAGCATCCGTTGGTATAATAGTCCGACAAAACGATATTCAACATAGTTTTCATGCCTTCGTAGTATGCGTTTTGTGTTTCCGTTGCCGTCAACTTATTCATACAATGATTATATTGCGTATCTAAAACATTAAGTGCAGCTTGCAAGGTTTTTTCGCTGATTGTATTCTTTGATTCCGTACTGTGTAAACTCATTATAAAATCATCCTTTCATTGTGATTTCCGATTTTTCCAACAGTGAAATAATCTGATTGCCGAACATGATTGCAGTGATTTCGTTGCTTTGCTGTAATGTAGTTATGTACTCCACAACAGTAATGTTTCTGTCAATCTTGTTACCAAACAGATTAATCCAATCATACAACAAGTCCAACAAAGTGTAGTCGTACAGTTTTCCTACCGGCTGACTTGCCAACATTGTAACGAATCTGCCGTCAAAATCTGTCTTGATTCTGCCGTTGATACTCGTTATTGTATTCATTGCCAACACCTCATTATAATATATTTTCCACTATGATTAGTTTATCATAGTATCAGAAATATGTCAACTAATTTGTTAATAAATTTCTGATATTTTTGAGTCTTGAAAACTCAAACCCTTACGCACTGCCGTTTCTGACAGTGTGTAAAGTATTCAGCTTTCAAAACTTCCGTTCAGTCATCCCTTAAAAATTTGATTATGATGACTAACAATATGATTGCAGATATTATTAATTCCATAGTTTCATTTCCTTCCTGTCCTGTAGTATATTCCGCCACATTCCGCATAAGATTTTCTTTCCATTTGTTGAAAAATCAAGTCTGAAAACTTCGGAATCATAATGCCTCTTTCTGATAATGCAGATTTTAACGTCTGATAAGAGATATATTCCGTCAAGCTGCTTATCCATTCACCGATGTACAAGTTAGCAGAATATTTTCCGTTACAGTCTCTGATGATTTCACATTTATATCTCACAACATCACACCCTTTGCCATTGTAAATACGATTTTCCCTGTTTTATTGTTGCGAATAACCATATAATCACAATCAGCAACCAGCGGATTTACAAATCCTCTTTCGATTGCCTTTTCTTTGGCTTCCTTGATGGTTGCAAACATTCCATATACTCTACTGTTTCCGATTACACCTGCTTTTTGTTCTTCTTCGGTTGCATTGCGAACATAAACATTTGAATATTTTGTATAATCTCTCATAATCACATTTCATCTCCTTCCTATGTTTCGTTATTGTCCCATTCATATTTTCCAACACACTTGTATATAGTCCCCTGTTTCTGCTTGTTTGATAATTTTCCCAAGTATTCACGATTTAAGTATTTTTCTGCCAATTTCCACAAAATTTCCTCATAGTCGTCATCAAGCAAACAATTCTGAATATCGTCAAGTATGCTACCTGCGTCAACATATTTTGATAACCAGTTTGCATAACTTGACAAGTCATTAGCCCAACCAGTCATAAAATATGTGTTGTCATAAACATCTCCGTCATTGTACCACTTGTAAATCAGTTTATTCACCGCTGTAACGGTCTGACTTGCAAGCGTTTCACCTTCGCCATATTCGGGCATATATTCCGATACAATTTCATTGAACTTGTCAAAAGATTCCCATGTCATAATATTATCACCTCACATTAAACTCTCCGCAAAATCCAACAACCATTTTTCGCTGACATATCCAGCAAAAATGTTTTCAATGTCTGCCATAATGGAATCAACGTCATTGTCTACAAACAGATTTTCAAATGTTCCGTTGTTTACATTACGTTTAATCACTTCCGACAAGTTTACTGTAACACCGTCTTTGTGTATCTTGACAACATTCAAGCACTTTGCAATAATCATTTCTGCCTTGCCTGTGTCGTCTGCTATGTCCAGATCGCTGGGATAGAAGTAAACCTCTATATCATAGTCCGTGTCCCATACGGTCAGCTCGTCAATTTCTTTATGCTGATTCATAAAATCGTACAATGTCATAAAATTTCCACCTTTATAATTTATTTTCTGAGTTCATATTAAAAACTCAACTCCTGCTACACTGCCGTTAAACAGTGTAGCAAGTATTCAGTTTTTAATTCCGATTATTCCGATTCTACATCATTCAATGCGTTACAAATGTTATCCAATATTAAACTGATGGTAATTAACTGATTGACGGAATACACTCTTGCATTATGTTTCAAACCCAATTCAGACAATTCCACTGTATCAAGAGTTTTGTTGACGGATTCTTTCAGATTTTTCATATCTTCAATAGCCTGCTGTCTGTTCAGTTCAATTTCTGTTTTAGTCATAATAATATTCTCTCCATTCTCCCCGTCTTGCCGATAGGTCAGCCGGTCATCATTAGCCTTGCCAATCCTCTATGA
>CADCCP010000126.1:3259-4828 GCA_902800005.1 uncultured Ruminococcus sp.
TTTACCGTATGCTTTCGGCATTTTTATGCCTGTTATAGCTTCAAAAAATTTGATACATGACTTGTTATGATTATTTAACCAACCAATCACTATTTTCTTTGCAATAGGATTTTCAATCTCTTTTGCACAAACGTACAGTATCAACATTCTCAAATGACCGTCGCAACACTCTAACCATTTTTCGCCATATGCCTTGCCGAAAATATCAGTATATACAGAATAGATGCGAGTATTACGCAATTTCTGAACTTCTGCTAATGCAACCTTTTCAAAATCCTGTTTTGCCTGCAATTCAGCAGCTTGTTTCTGTTCCTGCTCCGCTTTTGCCTTTTCTTCCGCTTCTTGTTTTAACCTGAGAGATTCAGCTATATCCGATTCAGCTTTTAAGGCTTCGGGGAATGTCTTGAAATTTTCTGTCAACCATACTGCAAAATCATATTCAATTTTGTTGATTTTATATCCACGATTGACATTAGGAATTACAAGCCAATATTCCGCTTTACCTGACCTGATGTATGATTTGGGATAACAGCTTTCACCATAGATGGTATTGACTATCCATTCAGCCTTGTTTCCAGCTTCAGAAATAGCCTCACCAACAAAGATGAATTTTACACGCTTGCCGTTAAGGGCTTTTTTAATTTTTCCTGCCTGCATAGGCGGCTTGTTTGCGGTATATCCGCAAAGATTTTCGATTTTAAACTTCATCTAAAACACCTCTTAATATTTTTTTCTTTTGAGCCTTTGAAAACTCAACTCCGGCTATACTGCCGAAAATGACAGTATAGCAAGTATTCAGCTTTCAAAAATTCCGTTATGCTTCGCAATACTGCAACAACTGATTCAGATTAAACCTTTTGGATTCTCCGAGTATCTTTTCCGTTCTGTCGCTGTTGCTGATAATCTGCCATTTTTCACCGTTACGCTGTCTTGTATAGATTTCCTCTTTGTATTCGCCTGTGCCGTCATAGTGCTTAAAATAATAGATTCTGCTGTATGTTTCTGTTGTTTCCGTTTCGCTGATTTTCTTCTGAAATGACGGATAATCATAGTCATATGACGGGTTATACAAGTAGTTTGCTATGTCAAAAGTATATCCGTTCTTTTCGATTCCTCTCAACTTGATGATGTACTCTCTTTTAGTATTTCTTGCCATAATGATTCCACCTTTATGTATTTATTTCTTTTGAGTTTTGGAAACTCAACTCCAGACAAACTACACTTTCATGCAGTTTGTCCAGTATTCAGCTTTCAAATTTTCCGCTATGCCGCTAATGATTCTACCTTAATAAGTTCCGTATATCCTTTGGTGTGCAATGTGTTCATTAATATCTAACGGTTTATACACTTCTTTTGCGTTCGGATTTGGGCGGTAAAATTCGATATTGTCTTTTGTTGTAAGATAATAACAAGTCACAATCGAGCCATTCGACAATGCCTTTATTGGTTTTACTCCATTCGGCAAATCCTCTAACTTCCAAAAACCGCCATATCCTAACGGTTCTACAATGTTTTTATCCATTGTATAACGCTGATATTTTCCAAATGAAGTAGATGTTTCTTCTACTA
>CADCCP010000127.1 GCA_902800005.1 uncultured Ruminococcus sp.
GACCTACGAAACGGATATGACCGTTTGTATCAGATGTAGCGGTACGAATAGGCTTTGTTGTCATAGCAGCGTCGCTGTACAGAGCAAATTCAGCTCCATCGAGCCATTTGGGACTTCTCTTTGTACCCTTTGCACCTGTCTGTGCAGAAGTAGCCTCTTCAAAAGTTTTTCCTGCATCGGTAACTTTGTTAAGTTCAAAGGTTTCTTTATCCTGATCGGAATGAGTGGGATCATCTGTTACAGCTTCTGCATCGAGTTCCGCATCTATACCGAAAGTATAGTGATAAGTGGAGTCTGTTATTTCTTTAACGCTTGTTGCATCGGAAGGATCGTTGCTGTAGCTGAGCTTTGCGGTATTTACGTTCTCGGCATAGTTCAGACCTGCACCATTAAGGAAGTGAGAACCGTAAGTTACTACTACACTCTTACCGCCGTTTGCACGAATGAAATCTTCTGTGAAATTGACAGTGAATTTTGTAGCTGTTTCCGCACCTGAACCTGCTGTACCTGTTTCAGCCTTGTTGTATGTAACCGTATAATCTGTACCTGCAACTGCGGGAACATCACCTACAACTACGGAAAGATCTGTGATACCCTGGAAAGAACCTGCTTCGAGATTATCTTCGATCTTATACTGTACTGTTGTATACTGAGATGTATAGTAAGGTATAGTCATGCTGTCGAGTCTGAATTTAACTTTATCACCGTAAGCAACAGCATCACCTTCTTTATTGTTCATGGAACTGTCAACGATAGATTTATCAAAACCGCTGTCGCTTGATTTCAGATAAGCCTTTGCGGGAACATTGAAATAAGTCTGCATATCAACAGTGCTTCCTACAGCAGTTGCAGCTATCTGGTTGGGATCGGTGATATTTACGGCAACAAGAGCGGGGTTGTAAACGACTGTATCGGAATCTGTTGCGATAACGATATAAAGACCTGCTTCAACATCAGCGGTGAATTTTGTACCGTTCTTTGTCATCTCGATACCTGTCAAAGTGGTAGTATTATTGTTGATAGCTTTGGCAATATTGAGAACCTCTGTTGCGGTAGGTTCTTTGAAATCGGCGATCGCAGTTGTATTGTCACAAAGAACATACTTTGAGAGTTTTCCGCCTGTGTAAACACCCTTTACGATCTGATAAGCTGTTAATTTAGCTTCTGTGTCGTTGACGCTTGTAACAGTGATGGTCTTTTTAGTTGTAGCTGCATCAGTACTTGTAGCTGTCCAATTTTTGTCAGTGATAACTGTGTTGGCAGCGAATACGGACATTGAGGACATACCTGCAACTGTAGCAGCTGCGAGTGCGAGTGTCAATACTTTGACGAGATTTTTTTTCATTTTGATTGCTCCAATCTATAATTTTTTTTCGGGTACTTTCACGAGTACCAAGCAATATTATTATAACACTAAAAACAAATAAATGTCAAGTAAAAGTGAGTTATTTTTTGTGTAAATGCACAAAGAATAACTCACTTGAATTTATCCGATATACAAGCCGTTTTTTAATATATAATCCTCTACTGAGGGCGGAACGAGTCCCGAAATTTTTTTTCCGTGTGCAATATTGTTTCTTATCTGAGTTGAAGATACTGTCATAATATTCACATTGAGGATTTTAGTTTTTGCCCCCAGCGTATGCAGAAATTCAGCTTGTTTTTCAAGGTCGGATATGTCATCGTCATTTCTGGGAACACCGCATATTGTTGCAAGTTGAAAAATTATTTCGGGATATTTCCATTGATGTATAGTCATGAACATATCCGCACCGGTTATGAGATAGATTTCATCATGGGGATAGAGTTGCTTTAATTCCTGTAAAGTCATATAAGTATAGCTTGCACCTTGTCTTTTTATTTCAATGTCGGAAACTTCCGCAAATGGCATATCTTTCACGGCAAGACGGCACATATCAAGTTTTTGTTGTGGAGATACAGAAGTATCCCCCTGCTTGTGCGGAGGGATATAGGTTGGTATAAAAAGCACCTTGTCAAGTGCAAGTTCTTTTTGAAAAGCCTTTGCAAGCATGATATGACCGTTATGGATAGGGTTAAAGCTGCCCCCGAACATAGCGATCTTCATTTTGATCTACCCTTTCTTGCTTTGGGCAGTTCGATTTTAGGCTCATCGGGATTTCGCCTGAATAAAACGAACTTTGCACCTATGACCTGCACGACTTCCGAATTTGTTTCAAGTGCAAGTTGTTCGGCGATCTCTCTTGAAGTAACGCCTGCTGTTTCAAGGACTTTGCCTTTAATGATTTCCCTTGCGGTGAGTGCATCAGCTGCCTGTTTGATTATCTGTTCACTCATGCCGCCTTTGCCGACCATCAAGATAGTTTCCTCGTCAACGGCAAGTGAACGTAAAAAAGCTCTCTGTTTACTTGTAAGCATAGATTTAGATTCCTTTCTGTCTGTCGCTCAGAATTTTAGTAAGATTTTTCAAAGCCCTGCCACGATGGCTGATAACATCCTTTTGATTGGGGGAGAGTTCTGCAAAGGTCTTATTTCCCTCAACGAAAAATACGGGATCATATCCGAAACCGTTAGCACCTCTGGGAGCATATCCGATAGTACCTTCACATTTACCCTCTGCAAAGACCGTTTCGCCGTTGGGGAAACAGCAGCATATCACGCACTGAAAATATGCACTTCTGTCATGGGAGCCTGTTTTGTTAAGTTCTGCAAGAAGCTTGTTTATTTTCATTTCATCTGTCGCACCCTCACCGGCATATCTTGCGGAATAAATGCCGGGCATACCGTCAAGGGCATTGACACACAAACCCGAATCATCTGCAATAGCAGAATAGCCTGTTTTTGCACAAGCGGCTTTTGCTTTAAGTTCGGCATTTTCTGCAAAAGTCTGACCTGTTTCCTCGACTTCATCAAGTTCAAAACCAAGCTGTTCAGCGGTTTTTATCATTATGTTAAGCGGTTTTAAAATTCTTTCAAGTTCTTCAAGTTTCTTTTTATTATTGGAAGCAAGCACAAATATCATATAAACTCTCCTCTCATCTGTTATTCCTCATTTATATTGCCTTTTTTCCACTGTTCAAACCAATCATCATCACTTGCAGTAGTTTCGGTTGTTTCCGTACTCCAATTATATTTCTTTGCACGTTCTTTACGCTCTTCCGCACGTTTTTTCTTTTCCTCTGCTTTTTGAAGTTCAAGTTCTTCCTTAGCCTTTT
>CADCCP010000128.1 GCA_902800005.1 uncultured Ruminococcus sp.
GTTGCGATTCCGGGGGCAATATTATCACTGTATTCAACATCATAGTCAGTCCCTGGATTAAGCTCCTCACCGTTCAGTGTTACGGTTACATCCGGTTTTAATTCTGTTGAGCCGTCACTGACATAAGTTCCTGCTGCTACGGTTACGCCAGCATCTTTAATATCATCTGTGAACTTGATTTCTCCGACATTTTTAACTGCAGCTATAAATCCAGTGGTACTTGAAACCTCAGTAGCCACCGCATTCGCCACAATGCCTGTGCCGAAATCAACAAGCCCGCCCATTGACGTTGGCAAACCGCCGACAGCAAGCGTAGCAGCCAAAGAGATTGCTATCAACTTTCTAAGAAGCTGGCTTTTGTTTTTTTCCATTTGATTATCATTCCTTTCAAATTCATTTTTTTATAGTAAGGGATAACATTTTTCACACTAACCTCCGGCAGACACGATGTCAACGCCTCTATGAAAAAATGCTTTGAAGCCATGCAGAAAAACATCGTTTTAACGAAGAACTATATCTGCACGGTTTACCGGGTGCTTAACAGACAAATGCGAATTTGTAGAAAAATCTCGCTTTGTGAAGCCTTTGAGGCGTTTTTTCCTATAACCTGCCTCTTTTTGGCAACACCCCCCTACTACTCGATAGCATTATACCATATTTAAAACCGAAGTTCAATATAAATTTTAAAATATATTTCATAAAAAATGTATAAAATATGATTAAAATACTCCAAAAATTGTCATCTTTATACAAACGCTGCTGCCGTCATTTGAGCTTGTGCAGTTTTTTCAGCCTTGAAACGGTCTGCTTTCTTTAAAGATATATTACATCATCTATGGCTTTTCCGTTTCTTTATACCCTATCTGACTGTACGATCTTGTTATAGAATTTTGAATGGAAGAAATCAATATATATTGTTATTGATTTAACTATTGAAAAATGAAACAAAAAAATGTATAATAACAATAACCCAAAGCATGGGTAAGCCTGATTTTACTGTTTCGACAGCACATACCGATATTTACCATGAAAGGACGAATGAAATGAAGCTCAACAAAAATTTTCTTGTACACAAAACCGGAAACGATACTATCATCGTTCCCACAGGCGATGCGGATTTTTCCGGCATTGTAAAAGGCAACAAAACTCTTGGTGCAATACTTGACTTTCTGAAAAAGGATACCACAGAGGAGTACATTATTGAGGAAATGGCGAAGATATACGATGCTCCGCATGAAACTATTGAGAATGATGTAAAAAAATCGATTGCCAGCCTAAAAGGTATCGGTGCGATAGATGAATAATAAACTTCGCTTTGAGGACTATATAGAAAAAAACGGCAGCCTTACCTATACTAATGTAGGAGTAAGTATGCTCCCGCTTCTCCGACAGGGAAAGGATATGTTCATTGTTTCCAAAAGGAACGGAGAACGATGTCGGGTAGGAGATGTTGTCCTTTACCGCCGTCCGCCTGACAGTTATGTCCTGCATAGGGTAATAGAGGTACGCCCTGATGATTATGTCATACTTGGTGATAACTGCGTAAATAAGGAATACGGCATCAGGGACGATGACATTATAGCAGTGATGACCGGATATATCCGCAGAGGCAAGGAACACTCAATATCCGAGAAGGGTTACAAACTTTATTCATTTATCTGGCTACACACCATACCTGTGAGAACAGTATTCAAAAAAATTAATATCAAGATAAAAAGATCAATAAAGAAAGTTATAAAAAAATAACAAATCTATCGCACAATAGGATAAATAAGCAAGGTCTTTCGTGAAAATCACATTAAATACGTTTTTTTACAGAATAAGGCAGGTAACATTATGTTACCTGCCTTTTGTTTTATCGTATGTCATGCTGAATGTTTTTATTGTCAGGTCTAATTTTCGGCAGTGACCGTAAAGTATTTTTTTGCAACATTCCCCTTGCTGTCCTTGATCTTTATGCAAATATTATATGTACCTGCTTTTGAGAATTTGATGGAGGTCACAGCATTGGTACTGAAATCCTGTTTTGTGATCCATGAGGAACTGTTGATATTTTTATAATAGAAAGCGTATTTACAGGGAGTTTCACCGCCTGAATAAACTGCTTTTACAGTTACACTTTCACCGATCTTTATATTTTCGGATGATACAGAGGAGTTATTTGAGAGAGGGGCATTTGTCACGGTGAGTTTAAAGTATTTTTTAACTTCTTTATTTTCGCTGTCCCTGACTTTCACGCATATATCATAAGTTGTGACTTTTGCGGGGGTTATCTTTACGGTCGAATTTGCTTTAAAACCCTGTTTGGTCGTCCATTTTGTATCTGAGGTTTTTTTGTAGTAAACGGCATAATTATAGTATCCAGAACCGCCCGAAGCACTGCATTGGAGCGTAACTGCACTTCCTTGCTGTATCGTTTCAGCAGATACGGACGACAAGTTTTCAAGTTTTTTCTGAACGGTAAGTTTAAAGAATTTCTTTTCGACTGTACCGTTTTTATCCTTGACCTTTGCACATATATCATATATTGCGGCATTGGCAGGTTTTACGGAAACGCTCGCATTTTCTTTAAATCCCTGTTTTGTGACCCATTTTGTATCGGAAGTTTTCTTGTAAAGCACAGCATATGTATAAGGTGCTTTACCGCCCTTTGCGGAACAGGTCACGGCAACTGTATTGCCAAGTTCGATTTTTTGCGATGCTATAGAAGAGGTATTTGTAAGCTCATCTGTCACGTTTATTGAAACGATCTTTTGCACTGACGTGCCTACAATCGTATCTTTTACAGTGGCTTTGATCTGATAAGTTCCTGCTGTTTTTGGAGTGAAAGTATTGTTTTTGACAGTTGACCATGAAGACGAGCCGTCTTTTTTACAGTAAACAGAATATTGATATTTGCCCGAACCGCCCGATACATTGAATTTTATTTTGACGGGTTCATTGATATAAGCTGTTGAAGGAGTTGCAGATACGCTTGCAGACATCTTCTTATAGACATATACGATATATTCTTCGGTACAGGCATATCTGCCCGATGAATCGGAAACTTTCACTTTAAAACCGTATTTGCCCTCTTTGTCAAATTTATAGTTGTAAAAATCCCGACTTGCACACAGCACCTAAAACAGTACAGTATCAGTGCGATTTATATGTGTATATT
>CADCCP010000129.1 GCA_902800005.1 uncultured Ruminococcus sp.
GCTTATTTAAGCTATGTTTATGCAAATAAGATTGAAAATCCCAATATGAATGATATTATTGCTTCACTGAATACACTGTTCACGGCTGAAAGTTTTGCATTGCCGATAACTCTTGATGTTATCAAAGAAGTTTTGATTATGCAGGTGCGTGATATATGGTGGCTGTATGCAGGAATAGCAATGATAGTTTTTCTTGCGGTTACATCAAGAAATCCCAACGACTTCAAGGGAGTTGAATACGGTTCTGCAAGATGGGCGAACAAGTATGAAGAAAGCAAATTTAAAGATGAAACAGGTATTCCGTGCGGAAAAGGCTTTTATCTGACAACTACACAGAAAAAAGGAAAATACCACGTTCCCAATAATCTGAATGAAACGGTAATAGGCGGTTCAGGTGCAGGAAAATCTTTCCGAAAAATCAAGCCTGACATTATCCAAATGACAGGCAGTTATATAGTAACCGATCCATCGGGAGAATTATACAGAGATATGGGAAAATTTCTTGAAAAGAACGGCTATAAAGTCAGAGTTTTAAATCTTAATGATATAAGGCTGTCAAATACATACAACCCTTTCAAGTATATGATGAATGAGGAAGATGTTTTGAAAGTAGCGAATATGTTCATTGAAAATTCGGGAGAAAAAGGCGAAAAAGGTGACTTTTGGACTGCGGCTTCAAGAAAATTATTAACAATCATTATGCTGTATTTGTTTCATTCCGAAGATGAAACAAAGTCTTTCAACAGAGTAATCACTCTGCTTTGCACGACAGAATTTAAAGACGGACACATATCAGAAACTTGTGAAATAGCAAAGTGCATACAACGACACCGATTTCAACATCACACAAGAGATGACGCTGTATCTATTTTATGGAACTCTATCCGAACTTCACCGCCTGAAACTTTCGGGGGCATATCCGAAACTCTTTCAACAAAGTTACAGCAGTACACGGTAAAAGCTGTCGATATTCTCACGGCAACCGATGAAATGGACTTTGACGATATAGGAGTAAACAAAACGGCAATATTCGTTATACAGCCTGCGGCAGATACGACTTATAAAGCAATAGCAAATATATTTTTCCGTCAGCTTTTCGCAAGACTGCAATATATAGCCGAATTGAAATATAATAACAGACTGCCTTTGTTGGTATCGTTTGAACTGGACGAGTTTGCAAATAGTATGACACGTTCCGTACTGAAAAGGTGCGGCACGTAACAAATAAATAGTTACGTAGAACTATTATTCTGATGAATCGAATGACGGAGTAACGCCCTGAAAGGTTCACATTAAAACTACGAGCAGCATTGCAGTGTGAAATGCAAATGTTGTAAGTTCGTGGAAGTCGCATGAGAGTAACCGTAAATGAATTTTTCATACGAAAGCTGTCCGGAGGCGGATGGTGTTACCTATAGTGCGGATGGCGGTATTGCATGGTTAGAATGGTTTGACGACAAACCCGACGAAAATCCGAGTGTACGGCTCTATACGAATGGCTGGTAGAAATGTCAGTGTGCAAAATGCACGCAAACGAGGTGGAGTAAAAGTTGTTAGTATGAAACTCCTCATGCTGTTACAGGCGGCAAGTACTGAAAAGTATGTTTGCAGGGCTAAAGGATTGACCTAAACTGTACCTATGCTAAGAATAATGGAACGTGGAAAGCAACCCGACCAGTGAAGTTCACACTTCTATACTGATTTCAGTCGAAAGCAGGATTGCCTGTATAAGCTGATTAGGGGTTGTGAGAGTGATGCCACAGTACCTATAAAGCCGTGATAATAAGCGGCGGAGGGATAGGCATTAGTCGTTAAAATTGTGTTAAATATGTATGCGTAGTAATCACAAAGTGATTTCATAGCTTCGGGTATGAACAAGAAAAAGCACGCTGAAAGGCGGTGGTTACTATGACAAAGGAAACTGTTAATAAATCAGAGAAAAATATGTATCGGTATGGCTTGCAGGACAGGTTATGCGGCTTGTATAACCAAAGTTTGCAGGGCAAGCAATTCAGACACCTGATGAAATATATCATTTCAGAAGAAAACATTGTGCTTGCATACCGAAATATCTGCAAAAATAACGGCAGCTTTACGGCTGGCGTTGACGGGAAAACTATCAGGGATATACAGAAATATCCCATACAGCTTGTAGTCCGAAAAGTAAGAAACAAGCTGATACAATATCAGCCTAAACAGGTACGCCGAGTTTATATAGACAAAGGCAACGGAAAGCAACGTCCGTTAGGTATTCCGAGTATATGGGACAGGCTGATACAGCAGTGTGTATTACAAGTGTTAGAGCCGATTTGCGAAGCAAAATTCCACGAAAGAAGCAACGGTTTCAGACCGTACAGGTCAACACAAAATGCAATAGCTCAATGCTACAAAATGATACAGCTTCAAAATCTGCATTATGTAGTAGATATTGATATTAAAGGCTTTTTCGATAATATCAACCATGCAAAGCTTATCCGTCAGATATGGGCTATCGGCATACAGGACTTAAAAGTTATAGCAATCATCAAAGCTATGTTAAAGGCAGAAATACTGTTTAATGACATAGTAACATCGCCCGAAACAGGTACACCACAGGGCGGCATTTTATCTCCGTTGTTGTCAAACATAGTTCTGAATGAATTGGATTGGTGGGTAGCTTCACAGTGGGAAACCATTCCGACAAAAACAAACAGAGAATATCCCAAAACGGACAAAAACGGTTTTACGGTAATTGACAGGTCGCAGAAGTGGTCAATGTTAAGGGATAAAAGCAAGCTGAAAGAAATTTATATTGTAAGGTATGCGGATGACTTCAAGATATTTTGCAGAGATTACAATACAGCAAGAAAAACATTTCAGGCAGTTACCAAGTGGCTGAAAGAAAGGCTTTCATTGGACATCAGCACAGAAAAGTCAGGGATAACCAATCTTGAAAAGAACTATATGGATTATTTCTACGATACCGATTTCGGGCAGGCAACCCTTATAAGGATGACGGTTCCCGAGGGTGCCCCGTCAGACAGGATCGCTATGACAGGACCTGCATTTAATACAATATACTGGGATGTAACTTTTCTGAAATAGCCTATCCGATAGGAAAAATGCTTAATGGTGCAAACCATAACAGCAAAGGCTTTTCCGTTGAAAAATCAGGAGAGATACGCTCAACATTCATTCTGAAAAACTATGGTAAATCCCAACAAATGCGTTGGATAACAGACAGACCGATAATACCTATTGCTTATGTCCAACACGAGTATCCAAAGTACAAAAGAAGATGTGTCAATAAATACACCCCGAAAAACAATCAGGAGTATTCTGTTCCCGATTCAACCAATTTTGAAATTATACGATACCTGATAGAAAATGCGTATAAATGGCAGAGCATTGAATTTGCCGATAATATGCTTTCAAGGTATATAGCTCAAAAAGGTAAATGTGCAGTCACAGGCAAACCATTATACCTGCACAATATGGAGTGTCACCACATTAAACCAAGACAAGGCGGTATGGCTGAAAATAACAGTTATCAAAACCTTGTTATACTTTGTACAGAAGCCCACAGGCTGATAACAGCAACCCAAAGCGAAACCATAGAACAATATCTTAAAATGCTTGACCTGAATGAAAAACAGCTTACAAAACTAAATAAATTCCGTCAACACGCAGGTTTTGAACCAATAGAAAAGATATAATCTGAAAAAAAATAACAAGTACAGGACTACGTATGCACCAAAAACACAATCAGACGATGGAACGCCGTATGACGGGAAACTGTCATGTACGGTGTGAAGCGGGGGAAAATCCAGAGATAACATCAAAGGATTACCTATCGCTATTCGGTGAAATTCCCAATTTTAACTTGGAATTAGCCGTTATCAGAAAGTACAATATCAGAGTTTGTATTGTTCTTCAAGCGTTTTCACAGTTAAAATCCGTTTATGATGAAAAAATTGCAGACGGCATACTTTCAAACTGTTCGACACTTACCTATCTTGGTACAACGGATAAAGATACAACGGACTATGTATCGTGGAAACTGGGTAAAACGACTGCAAGAGTTGATACAAAGAGTTTTAATCGTGGAAATCAGGGCGGTGGAACGGACAGTGAAAGTTATGTTGCCCGTGATTTGCTGACTACCGATGAAGTATCAAAGGCAGTGCAGAAAGGCAAAAACGGAAAAGCAATTATTTTTGTCGATACATTTTATCCGTTCTTTGTAGATAAGTTCGATTTGGCTAAACATAAAAAATTTGCTGAAATCGGTTCGGACAGAAATGAAAAACAGGCGGTAAACAATGCAAATCTTGAAAACGATTATGCACTGCTCTATCAGAAACGCTTGAAAGAGTATAACGAAAGAGAAGAAAGATTAGGAATGCTGTCTGCAATGATAAATTCGGGAGAGTATGATAAAACCTTGACTGTTGAAGAAATGAGAGAAAACCAAAACAGGCAACTGATTGATGAATTCTTCAACAATCCCGATGAAGCAAAAACATTAAACGGCGGAAATGAGGAGGGATAATTGGTGAGCGATGAACTTCAACAGGTGGAAAATGCAGGAGAAGAATTGATAGGAGTTTATGCCGACACTTTCAAGATAGTTCAAAGTTTTATCAGAGAGTTAAGGGAGTTTGATGAAAGTGTACCGCAACTTCCGAAAAGAAAGCCTAAATCAAATAATTTCTCCGATTTAATGGACAGTGGCTTGACTTCCTTTCAGTTCACGGGACAGGATACAGATTTATGCTATTTTGCACAATCCGATAAAATGTCCTTGACGGCAATAGCAAATATCGACAACGAAAACATAAAAAAAGCC
>CADCCP010000130.1 GCA_902800005.1 uncultured Ruminococcus sp.
CCAAGCTCCTTGCAGATAAGCTTTACTATGTCAATATTTTTCATTTCATTATGCCCGCCGACATTGTAAACCTCGCCGACTCTGCCTTTATGAATAATAAGGTCAATAGCACGACAATGATCTTCAACATAAAGCCAGTCACGAACATTGATGCCCTCGCCGTAAACAGGAAGGGGCTTATCATTAAGCGCATTTGCTATCATCAAGGGAATCAGCTTTTCCGGGAAATGATAGGGACCGTAGTTATTTGAACATCTTGAGATCGTCACCGGCAAACCGTAGGTTCTGTGATAAGCAAGAACAAGGAGGTCTGCGCCAGCCTTTGAACTGCTGTAAGGACTGCTTGTATGTATCGGCGTTTCTTCTGTAAAGAACAAGTCGGGTCTGTCAAGAGGAAGATCACCATATACCTCGTCTGTTGATACCTGATGATAACGGGTAATCCCGTATTTGCGGCAGACATCCATCAGGACTTCCGTACCTATAATGTTAGTCTGTAGGAATATTTCCGCGTTTTCAATCGAACGGTCAACATGACTCTCTGCTGCAAAGTTGACAACTATATCAGGCTTTTCCTCTTCAAACAGCTTTTCTACTGCTTCTCTGTCGCAGATGTCAGCTTTAACAAATCTGAAATTAGGGTTGTCCATCACAGGTTTCAGAGTTGAAAGATTGCCGGCATACGTCAGCTTATCAAGGCAGATAACTCTGTCCTCAGGGTGCGCTGTCAGATAGTAATGTATGAAGTTTCCGCCGATGAAACCGGCACCGCCTGTTACAATGATGGTCATAACATTTCCTCACTTATTCTTAAAATCCATAATGCCGTTATGGATTACATCAAGATATTTCCCGTCTACTACGTCTTTAAGATACTGTCCGTACTGATTCTTTTTGAGTTCCTCATAAACGGAAAGAACATCTTCCTTTGTAATCCAGCCGTTGAGATACGCTATCTCTTCAAGGCAGGCTATCTTTCTATGCTGATGGCTTTCAACTGTTTTTACAAAGTTAGTTGCTTCAACCAAACTTTCATGTGTTCCTGTGTCGAGCCAAGTAAAGCCCTGCCCAAGGAGTTCTACATTCAATGCTTCGTTTTCAAGATATATTCTGTTTAAATCTGTGATCTCCAGCTCTCCACGAGGTGAAGGCGTAAGATTCTTTGCATAATCAACGACTTTGTTGTCGTAGAAGTACAAACCTGTTACGCAGTAATTGCTTTTTGGTTTTTCGGGTTTTTCCTCTATTGAAATCGCCTTGCCGTTTTCATCAAACTCAACAATTCCGAAGCGTTCCGGATCGTCAACATAGTATCCGAACACTGTCGCACCCTTGCCGCCTTCGGCATTTTCAACGGCTTTTTTCAGACGTTTTTTAAGTCCGTGTCCGGCAAAGATATTATCACCGAGCACCATCGCCACGCAGTCATTACCGATGAAATCAGCTCCGATTATAAAAGCCTGTGCAAGTCCGTCCGGTGAGGGCTGAACCGCATAAGAAAGCTCCACTCCGAACTGGTGTCCGTCACCGAGCAGGCTTTCAAATCTCGGCGTGTCCTGCGGAGTGGATATTATCAGAATATCCCGGATGCCCGCCGTCATAAGGACGGACATCGGGTAATATATCATAGGTTTGTCATAAATCGGGAGAAGCTGTTTTGATGTAACTTTTGTAAGCGGATAAAGGCGAGTGCCGCTGCCGCCTGCTAAAATTATTCCTTTCATTTTGCGTACCTCCCATATCTTCATATACTAATAAACGAGATTGCAACTTTCTCACAATCCCACAATCCAACATTCCAACTACATATATTTATCACAATCAACCTGCACAATGCCCTACAAAACCTACATTATTATTCCTACCAAGCATCAAAACCGCCATTTCCACTCAACCCCCACACAGTCCGCCAAAGGTTACGCTATGGTACAAACTCAATAATTACAAATTTATTATATTACAATTTATGCAAGTTGTCAATCTCCATTTCTACCCAAAAAATCTCGTCACAGCTGATTTTTATAAATAAAATGACATACTTTTATCGCCTATGCTGACTAAGATATGGAGATGAGAAATTTTTGAACAGTTAGGTTAAATATTCAGTAAAATAATATTATCGTTTTTTCTGCAAATGATTCAAATCTTTCAGTTCTGTCATTCCTGTTCCATGTGACCATGTCTTTTTTATGGAGAAATTTGTGGTATATATCAAGGTCGATAAGCGTATTGAGATATTTCGGCAAATTATTGGTATTTTTTATTTCCAAAGCAGAGGCAATCTCGCCTTGCTTGCATCTTCCCGAAGCTATCGTCTTTATGATAGAAAAATAACTGCCGATATCCCTGACTTTCTTTGAGAGCAGAAATAACGGTTTTTCATAAAGATAACTCTGACCTGAAAGGACATTTTTTTCAATATCTGCGAATATATCTCCATTATCCGAAAATGTTTCAATATATTTCGGAATGCCTCCCGTAACGACATATCTTTCTATCCGTTCTTTTTCGGTAAGCAACGGGAAAAAATCCCTGTAATACTCTAATGCTCTGCCACAATACCGGCAAAGGCATTTCTGTTTTCGCTTTCGGACTCTTCCGTTGCAAGAAAGTACAAAGACAACTTGTCTTTTGCAAAATGTCTGAGTAAAGCGGTTTTTCCCGTTCTTCTCCTGCCATAGAATACTACAAATGATGATCTGTCAACTTGATACTCATTTTCAAGATATTAGAGTTCTTTTTTCCTGTCTATAAAATTTTCCATAAAACAACTCCTCAAAAAATATATAATTTTAAAAAATATTATACTATAAATTATTATTATTTCAAGTATAATTCTGTGTACTTATTTGCAGTTGCATAGAAAAAAATGAATTACTCGCTATTCAATTATTCTTTAATTCATCAGAACGTTTTTTCTGGCAGTAGTGAAGCTGATATTTGCTTGGAATTTCAATTTCTCTTGTTATGAAAAGTTCTATTTCCCAATAGCCTCTTACAAAATTTGCTCTCATTTTCCAGTCGTAAATATAGGGCTTTTTTGCATATTCATCC
>CADCCP010000131.1 GCA_902800005.1 uncultured Ruminococcus sp.
ATCTTTAAACGCTCCTTTCAATATTTTCTTCCTGAAAAATCTCATCTGGAAAATCCTCTTTATTAGCCTTGATGTATTTTGCAAAAACCGGTATCAGTTCGGGATTCTGAATCAGGATTTCCCTTACCGTCCTTGCAACATTCTTCGCCATCTGTTCCCAAACGCTTTTGCCACGTTCTTTATTGTGATATGCCGTCTCAATGAAATTGCCCTTGCTGTCACGGATATCTTCATACAGCAGTTCAGGCGGACTTCCCTCAATCTCTATATAGCACTTTGCCACCCTTACACCCCCTGCAAATCTTTTTTAGCCAGTTGTAACCGTATTTGCATACAGGACATATATATTCATGTTCGGCAGGATATTTCACCGATACATTCCATTCCTTTCCGCACCAGATGCAGATACAGTAATTTCTCTTTCGCCAGTTCATTCTTCTCTCCAATCAAGATGTGTCCACGACTTCGCCCACTTGAGATAAGGATTAACTTCTTTTTCGTCATCATCGCAGAACTGTTCCTCAACGGCTCTTGAAATAGCGTCACTGACGTAAGGATTTTTGAGAGCGGTTGCCAGAGCCTGATATGCCGAATCCTTGTCCAAGCCGTACACATTCATAATAGATGACAAATGCGAATTTCTCTCCTGCTTAAACTGTTTTTTGCCTTTCATTTCCTCTCACCTCACTCCATCTGCCCGTTGACAAGCTGTTCGACATTTGTTTCGATAGGTTCAAGCAGTTCATCTGTAGTACAACCGAAAATTTCCGCAAGTTTCTTTAAAACTATGATGTCAGGTTTTCTGTCACCGGTTTCCCACATACTGACTGTACTGTTGGCAACACCAAGTTTTTCAGCTAACTCTGCTTGTTTAATGCCGTTTTTCTGCCTATACTCTTTCAATGCAAGCATTTACTTACCTCCCCTTTTTAATTTAATCACCATAAGTGACCACAGCTATTATAATAAATCACTTTAAGTAACTTGTCAACACAAAAATTCACTTTTCGTGATTTTACATAAAATTTTTATTAAATATTGACAAATATCACCAAACGTGATAATATTATCACAGGAGGTGATTTTTATGTTAGGTAACAAAATTCGAGAGTTAAGAACAATAAGAAATATAAATCAACAAGAACTTGCAAACGCAATAGGTGTATCTAAAAGCTCAGTGGCAATGTGGGAAGTAGATAAAAGAGAGCCGACTTTATCAAAAGTTAATGAATTGGCAAATTATTTTGGTGTTCCGTCTGATTTTTTGCTTGGTCTTGGTGTTTTTCAGGATTGGGAGAAAATAACAAAAAATAAAGACAGAATTATTGAATTGCTTGAAAAAACTTTCGGAAAATCAGAACTTATCAAACATTTTGATAACTATTTGATTTTTATAATATTTTTAAATACAGCAGTTAACAGAATAGAATTTCATGACGATGGTGATTTTGATATTTATCTTTATCCATTATATGAAGATAATAGCGATACGAAAAACAGTACATATATAAAAGGTGATAATCACGGCATACAAGCCGTAAACAATGGTAATAATTCAAGTCTTACTGTAAACGGCAGTGAAAGGCAAGATACAGATACTCAAGAACTTGTAAAACTGATACAAGATTTGCCTCTTGTTGAAAGAGCGAAAGTTGTACTCTACATAAATGAATTGAAAAAGAAAGAAGGAAATTAGATGGGGCTGTTTGATTTCTTGAAAGTAAAACAAATAAAAACTGAAAATGAAGAACTGAAAAAGAGAGTTGAAGAATTGACAGCGTTAAGCAATAATCTTTCAAATCGTCTTGCGGTATCCGAAAATAAATATGATACCCTCAGTAAGTCTTATAAGGATTTATCTGCAACTGTCAGCGGTGAAAAAATCAATCAACTTCAACAGCAGATAAATAACTTGACAGTTCAAAAAGACGCAAACACAGCTTTGAAAGCTGCACAGAAAGCAATAAAAGCAGATGAAAACAACTCTGTTGAAGCACCTCAGCTTATTATTAATGCTGCCTCTCTTATGACGCATATTTCAGATATGCACCTGAATGCCCTTGATGTTCCGGCTCTCCGGAAAATGATAAACGCAAACAAAACCCATGTCAAAAAAGTTATCCAAAAATATGAAGCCCGATATACCACAAAGAGTAATCAGGCAATCTATCAGCTTATGATTATTGGTCTTGAAGCTGAATTACAGAATATTCTTTTGAATTTGAAATTCGGTACGGTTGACAAGGCAAAAGCAAAAGTCAAAGAGGTTACTCAGAAATATTACGAAATATCCGCCAACGGCAACCAGAGCATAGCTCCAACTGTCCAAAAGTTCATATCCGAAATAGAAACATTCTATCTTGAAGCGGTTGACATTGAATATGAATACTACACCCAAAAAGAGAAAATCAGAGAGGAACAACGTGCATTAAAAGAACAAATGCGACAGGAAGCCGAAGAACGCAAACTTCTCGAACAACAGCAGAAAAAACTTGAAAGAGAAGAAAACAAATATAAAAGTGAAATCGAAAACGTGAAAATGGCTATTTCAACATCTGACCAAGAGGAAGTTGAAAAGTTGAAAAAGCGTTTGCAGGAACTTACGGAACAGCTTAATAAAATTGATGAACGCAAAGAAAAAATCATCAATCTGCAAAACGGTCAAGCCGGTTATGTATATATTATCAGTAATATCGGTTCTTTTGGGGACGGAGTTTTTAAAGTCGGAATGACAAGGCGAGATGAACCGCAGGAACGTGTTGACGAACTCGGAAATGCAAGCGTACCATTTCCATTTGACGTACATAGTTTTATCTTTTCAGCTAATGCCGTTGAGCTTGAAACCCGTATGCACCAGATTTTAGACAGTAAACGTGTCAATAAGATAAATAGGCGTAAAGAGTTTTTTGCGGTTGACATTGATGAACTGGAACGTATCGTGCACCAGATAGAGCCGTCTGCCGATTTCAAAATGACGGCTTTAGCAGAGCAGTACAATCAATCTTTGTCTTTGAAACAATAAAAAATTCCCTGCCGGCACTACACCGACAGGGAATATATTTACAAAAGGAGTGATTGCATGAAAACAGCAGCGGCTTATATCCGTGTATCAACGGACGATCAGACGGAGTATTCCCCAAGCTCTCAGCTTGAAAAAATCCGTGAATATGCCAAAAGAAATGATTATATCCTGCCCGATGAATACATCTTCATTGATGAGGGCATTTCAGGCAGAACTACCAAACGTCCTGCCTTTAACAAGATGATAGGCACTGCAAAGACTATCCCGAAACCTTTTGACGCTATTCTTTTATGGAAATTCAGTCGTTTTGCCCGTAACCGTGAGGACAGCATTGTTTATAAATCCATGCTCCGTAAACAATGCGGAATAGAGGTCATATCCATTTCCGAAAATATCGGTGATGACAAAATGTCCGTCATAATGGAAGCTATGATAGAGGCTATGGACGAATATTATTCTATCAATTTAGGCGAGGAAGTCAGACGTGGCATGAATGAAAAAGTACAGCGTGGTGAACCTGTTACAATACCCTCTTTCGGCTATGACATTCAAAACGGGCAGTATATCCCAAATCCCGAAACATCTCCCCTTGTCAAAAAGATTTTCACAGATTTCCTTGACGGCAAGGGACTTGTCACTATTGCCCGTGAACTCAATGAAAACGGCTATCGCACTCGCAGGGGCAACAAGTTTGAAAACCGTACTGTCAGATATATCTTGAAAAATCCCGTATATATCGGCAAGATACGCTGGACACCTACCGGAAAAGCCAATCATCGCATAAGCAATAAAGATACCGTTATCATTGACGGCACACATGAACCGATTATTTCACAAGAGATTTTCGACAAGGTACAGGAAAAATTATCAAAAGGAAGTGTAAAATATATGCACGAAATTTCGGCAAAAGAACCGTTCATGTTACAAGGTTTAGTGAGATGTTCAGCGTGCGGTGCAACTCTCTGTATGTCAGCAAATCATACATCTTTGCAGTGTTATGCTTACGCTCACGGCAAATGCAATATTTCCCACAGTATCAGCCTGAAAAAAATAAATGCCCTTGTCATTCAGACAATGGACAGGTGTATTGAAACATCGAGTTTCCATCTTGAAATCACTTCCAAGACAAAGCCCGATGAAAATATCCCTTTACGGATAGCAAGAGAAAACAAGAAATTGGAACGTATCAAAGACGCTTATGAAAACGGCGTTTATACGCTTGACGAATATAAAAAAAGCCGTGACAATGTTCAAAATAAAATTAACGGGCTGGAAGAAAAATTCAGGACACAGCAGTCGGAACAAACCGATGAACAAGTTGAAATGGAGAAATTCAGGGATAAGCTGATACCCGTCATGCCGTCACTCAAAACGCCTGCCGTTCCCGAAAGCATGAAGAATTCCATTTTGAAATCGTTTGTCAGAAGAATCGTTTTTGACAGGTCCAAGTGTGACGTTGAGATATTTTTTTATACTTAAAAACATATCTTTTTTCAATACGGAGGTCCCGACGGTGAACTCGGTGCTTCATTGAGATATTTAAGTCAAAGATATTCCGTACCTTATCCCGAAATAAAGGCTATTTTGACCGACATCGGCACGGAAGAACTTGAACCGTCAAGATGTAAGTGAACTCTATGACAAAAACTTCGGATACACCGTCACGAAAAATTCCCGTTCATGTCCGTGTCCGTGAGTATTCTTTTCATAGTCGATATATTCCACTATCTCTTTGAGCATATCATTCTTTTCTTTGGCACTCGACAAGTCGTCATATACAGACAATATCCTGTATACTTTCGGTATAAACACTTCATATATATGATTTCTTCTTTCAACGGCGGCTATCTGTTCCTTCATATACCTTGTCAAGCTGTGAATTCAGCTTTGTTTCGGCTTTTGCAATATTTGTCAATTCTGCTTTGCAGTCGATATTGTCAACCGCATTTTGATCTGTCGGGGATATATCTCCGATACTCCATCTACGGATAAAATCTATCACCGCTTCTTCAACCAGATACATATAACTTGCATGATTATCGCAAGTAGGTTCGGGACACATCACTAAATCGGGCGTTTTTGAATTTGGTCGCCTCTGCATTTTACGTCCGCATTTCTTGCATATCAAAAGACTTGCCAACGGATTTTGCGTTGACTTGTCACCTCTTACGGGACGGCTTTTATTTTTCTTCATGATAGTTTGTGCTTTTGCAAAGACTTCTTCCGATACGATACCTTCATGAAGTCCGTCATATAAAAGAAAATCCGTTGTTCTCGGACGTTCTTTTATTATTTTTCCGTCGATCATTTTTTTCTTTTCCGGTCGCCAATTCCAGCGTATTTTTCCGATATAAACGGGATTTATCAATATATCCCTGATAGTCTGAGATGTCCATACACTGCATTTCAGCGGTTTGACAGGCTGTTTATTCAGCTCCCTTGCGATCAGAGATACTCCTATACGTTCCTTTGTACCGCCGTTGAAAAACACTTTCCCCTCTGTATACCATTCAAATATATTCCTGATAATTTCCGCCTGTTCGGGAACGGGTGCAA
>CADCCP010000132.1:0-1993 GCA_902800005.1 uncultured Ruminococcus sp.
TATTTCCTTTTCGGAGTGATTTTCAACATCTAACATCTGATTGATTTTTTCAATAATTTCTTCTCTTGATAAAAGTTTCATTCAATCCTCCTGTTATTCAGACAATTCCCAGCCGTTTATTCTGCCTATAAAATCATTTCCAAGTCCCTCAAATGCAGTTGTCGGAAGTTCTTCGCCCTCTACCGTTATTTTCATGTTCTTGCAGTCAATATACCACTCAATTTCACACAAAGCATCATATATACCATCTGCATAAGTTTCAAGCAAATATTGTGCAAGAACTTTTCTTTCATCTGTCGAAAGTTTGGAAAATATCTCATTTAATTTTTCCGTATCTTCAAAATTTCCTTTTGCTTTTCCGCTTATTGCACAGTCTGCCGAAACACAACTTTTGGATTTATCAACAAGCGTATCAATAATATTTTTATATATTTCTTTGCCCTTGTCCATGAAAATCTCCCATAAATTTTATTTCAGTTCATTGACAATCCTCTTAAAATGCAAGCCCTTTTCCGCAAAATTCTTATACATATCAAAACTCGCACTTGCAGGTGACATGGATACAATATCGCCCGATACCGCATTTTCACGGGCTTTCTGTACGGCTTCTTCCATGCTGTTTACACGGATTATCACGGGATTTCCCTCTTTATATGTCGGTGCATTTTTCGTTGCAGCTTCAATTTTATCCGCCGTTGCACCGAACAATATAAGCACTTTCACCTTTTCGGGAACGACCATTCCCATTTCATCATAAGGGATATGCTTATCATATCCGCCCGAAATCAATATTATCTTTCTGTCATAGAGTGAAAGAGTGCCTTTAACAGTCCTTGTCGGGCTTGTACCGATAGCATCATTGTAGTATTTTACACCGTCCAATTCTCTGACAAGTTCGGCTCTGTGTTCAACGCCGTTGAAATTCACCGCTACATCTTTGATAGTTTCAGCGGTTGCCATGCCCCAAACTGCACATATTGCCGCAAGGTAATTTTCTATATTATGCAAGCCCGGTATTTTTATATCTTTTGCCTGCATGATAACAGTTTCTTTGCCGTACTCGTTCATGATAATATCACCGTTTTCGGAAAGATATGCACCGTTATTAACTTTATTTTTGCGTGAAAATTTGAATGTCTGACCTCTCGTATATTCTTCAAACGAATTTGAAATATCATTATCAAGATTAAGTACAGCCTTTCCGAAACCGTTTTGATGAAGTACGATATTTTTCTTTGCGTCAATGTATTCCTGCATATCCTTGTGAATGTCAAGGTGATTGGGTGCAAGATTTGTAACAACGGCAATATCGGGGCTTTTTCTCATGGATATAAGCTGAAAACTTGACAATTCCACGACAGCCATATCATCAGGTGAAATTTTCTCAATATCAGGTAAAAGCGGTCTGCCGATATTTCCGCCGAGATGAACTGTATAACCCTGTTTTTTAAGAATTTCGGAAATAATTGTAGTAGTGGTAGTTTTGCCGTCACTGCCCGTCACGGCTATGATTTTACACGGACACAAATCAAAGAATACTTCCATTTCACTTGTTATTACAGTACCGTTATTTTTTGCATTGACGAGTTCGGGCATATAGAATTTCATGCCCGGTGTACGGAATATAATATCTGCATTGAGGTCGGTAAGATAGGTTTCACCCAATCTCAATTCGGCACCGCATTGTTCGGCTTTATCGGCATCTTCACCGAGTTTGTCACGTTCACGCCTATCACACGCAAGAATATTTGCACCGTATTTCTTGAAAAGCTGTATCAACGGAAGGTTACTTCTGCCGATACCGCACAATGCAACAGTTTTACCGTTAAGACTCTCCAAAAATCTCTTTATATTGTTTTCCATAGGAATATCCCCCTTATCATTAGCAATAATAATATTATATTCCAACTTCCTCATAAATTCAATAGAAAAACAAGCAACAGTCTGAAATCTCGTGGGGGAAAACTTTTTTTGCAAAAAAAGTTTTCCCCCA
>CADCCP010000132.1:2025-4808 GCA_902800005.1 uncultured Ruminococcus sp.
CTTTCAAAAAAAACTAATTTTTTTACACCTGATTAAATATAAAAAAATCCGTTCAGAATAGTATCACACTGTATTTTGGGGGAAATCGCTATGATAAAGGGGATAAATCACACCGTTATAGAAGTCAATGAAACCGAAAATGAATATTATGAAAGGGCTATTTTGATAGTCAAGCCCGAATATGCATCCGTACAGAGAGCCGTCCTTGAAGATGAAGCTAAAAAAATGCTCAAAGACCTTGATGTGCCATCCGTCATGAAAACAAAGAAAAGCAAATTCAAAACTTTTTTGAAATACGCTTGTGCGGCTGTCATAGGGGCTGTCATAACTGCATTGTTTTTTCTGTAATAAAAATGCCGTGCATGGTCATATAATTGACTGCACGGTATTTTTTTACGGGGTGATCTCATGCTGAAAAAATATTTTTGGGCGGCAAGTGCCGTATTTGTATTCATATGCGGATATGTAGTACATATAGCCTATGAAGTTTCAGACCATGCGGCTTGGAGTTTACTTGTATCAAGTGTAAACTCGTGTGCATGGGAACTTACAAAGCCTTTTGCACTTGTCTATATCATGTATGTATTCATTGAACTTTCATATATGCGACCATCACTTGTACATTTCGTGTGTGCCAAAATACTTCTCCTGCATGGATTTGCATTGATGTCCGTGATACTTTTAGCCGTTTCACAAAATTTCCTTATATTCCCGACAATATTCATATCCCTATTGACAGCGGAATTTCTCTCCTACAAACTCTATTACTCAAAGTGCCGCATTGAGTTGTTTTTCATACCGATATTCATATCATTCGTTGTATTCTTCGGAATATTGCTTTTTGCAAGTGTCTATCCCCCGCCGTTTTTCCCTTTTAAGTGACGGTGAATTTCTCTATACTCTCAAACATCATCTGCACATTGTAAAGCCGTCTTTCAATGTGATAATGTCCGCAATACCACTTTTTGTAATCAAGCTCATACTCTATTTCACTGAGCCATTCTTCCGTTGAACTGTCAACGGTACTTTGATCTATGCCTGACAGAAACATATCAACAGGCTGATAGTCCAACGGACAGGTATGTGACAATACCACATCTATTTTATAATCTCTCTTTTCAAGCTGACTTTCCACATACTTTTTGATTTCCTTTGAGGGCTGTTCATTTGCAAACCACGGATAGTCATACAACAATCTCATGTTTTTATCAACGCTGTATGCACCGCCTATGACAATACATTCATAGCCGTCAAAATCATATATTTCACCGTCTTTTGCAAAGAGAATATCGGGATATTCTTCTTCATACCATACTGTTCCGCCGTGAAATTCTTTCATTTTATAGCTTGATATTGCAAAAGGTCTTTGTTCATGATTTCCGTGTATGCAGAAAAACGTCAGCGGCAATTTTTCAACATATTCTTTTCTTCTGTCATCACGCCTGTCCAAATAAAAATTCAGCCCTGCGTCACCTAAAATTATCATTATATCATCTTTTGAAGTATCGTTTTCACGGCAGAAATCCTCAAATCTTGAAAAATCTCCGTGAGTATCACCTGTTATATATATCATAAAAATCTCCTTTCCGCTAAACATAAAAAAAGACAGTCTGCTTTTTTACAAACAGACTGCCCCGTAAATCTCAATTATGCATTATGCATTATGAATTATGCATTATTTGATGACTCTTACACGGATAACTCCGTCAACTGCTTTTACAGCTTCGGCATCGGTATCTTCTGCTACATCAAAGATGGAATAGAAGTAATCTTTCTTTGAACCGCTTGCCATAGCTACAACTTTAGCTGTTTCGGAGAGTTTTGCACAAACTGCATCAACTGCACACTTGTGGATTACACAAACTCTTGCTGCACCTGATCTTGCCATTGATACGGCAGGCATTGTAACGGAATTTTTGATATTGCCGTTTTCAAGGTAATCCTTTATTTCATCTGCTGCCATTCTTGCACAGTTATCCTCTGATTCGGGAGTTGATGCACCCAAGTGAGGAATTGCTATAACGCCGTCTGCACCGAGTATATCATCTGTTGCAAAGTCTGTTACATAAGCTGATACTTTCTTATCTGCAAGGGCTGCCAATACATCTGTTGATACAGCGAGGTCTGCCCTTGAGAAATTGAGGATACGAACACCGTCTTTCATCTTTGCGATATTAGCCGCATTGATAACACCCTTTGTATCGGGAGTGAGCGGTACATGAACGGTGATATAATCACTTGCTGCAAAGACTTCATCAAGTGTATTGACATATTTTACGCAAGGTGAAACTTTCAAAGCATTGCCAACGGAAAGGAACGGATCGTAACCGATAACATCCATACCGAGAGCAGCAGCAGCATTTGCAACGAGTATACCTATTGCACCAAGACCTACTACACCGAGAGTTTTACCCATGATTTCGGGACCTACAAACTGACTTTTACCCTTTTCAACCATTTTGCCGACAGCGTCGCCGTTGCCTTTGAGGGTTTTAGCCCATGCGATACCGTCAACGACTTTTCTCGAACTGAGGAGAAGTCCTGTCAAAACAAGCTCTTTAACAGCGTTTGCATTTGCACCGGGAGTATTGAATACAACTATACCCTTTTCGCTGCACTTGTCAAGAGGAATGTTATTTACGCCTGCACCGGCTCTTGCGATCGCAAGAAGACTTTCAGGCAATTCCATATCGTGCATAGCTGCGGAACGTACCAAAACTGCATCGGGATTTTCAGCATTATCCGATACACTGTAATTATCACCCAATCTTGAAAGACCTATT
>CADCCP010000133.1 GCA_902800005.1 uncultured Ruminococcus sp.
GTGACATAAAAAACCCCCTTATTAGCTGATAGAGAACACAGTTTATTCTTCTGCTTCACGGAAGATATTTTTCAATTTCAGCTTTGAACGGTTCAAGGTCGTCGCTTATGGTGTCCCATACGATACTCATATCAACACCGGAGTAACCGTGAACAATTCTGTTTCGCATACCGTAAAGCTGTTTCCACGGAATAGTGCCAATACTTGCTTTAGCTTCATCCGACAATGCTGTTTTGGCAAGCTCGCCGATCTGCATGAGATTAAAAACACAGGCTTCAACACGCATTGAATTGCTTTCAAAGTCTTCAAGCGATGTACAATCCCGGCAATAGTCAAGAACAGCAGAAATATGACGGTTGATTTTTTCAAGTACCTGTCTGTCTTTAGCTTCCATAGATAAGCACCCCTGTTTTATTGATCTCACGTTCAACATCAGAATCCGGAATGATCTGACTAACATCGAGTATGTCAGCATCTTTATCCAGAGCAGTTACAATATCCTCCACTAATCCGAAAAAAGCCAAACCTTTCATACCACTGTCAACAAGAATGTCAACATCACTGTTCTGAACAGCGTTTCCTTTTGCATAGGAGCCGAAAAGAACTGCTTTTTTTATTTTGTATGCTTCAAAAACCGGAGTCAGAAGAGAAATTATTTTGGGTACAGAATACACAGTATTAGTCATAAAATCACTTCCTCACAATGAATAATTAACTCTTTACCTGAATCCGTGAAACTCAAAAGAACGACAACCCCGAAACGCTGATTACAAGCCGAAAAACAAAGCAGAAAACCACATCTTTTATGCACCCAAAAGGTGCATAAAAACTGGAAAAAATCCGCAGTTTATGCTATAATAGAGGTGGATAAAGCAAACAGAGGATGTGGTAAAAAATGAGCTTTGACAAAATCATTTACAGACTTACCGACAAGAGAATACCGGCAGCTACAGGCGTTGGGCTTGTAGGCGATATACTTGACAATGCAGGATTTCAGGAGCAGTTCCGTAAGGTCAGGTCAGAGGATAAACGCTCCCGCAAGCAGATAGACTGTGGTGCGATTTTGACAACGTTTATCGGACTGCTGTGCATGGGTAAGCCAGATTTTGAAGCAATCGCAGAATTTCAGAATGATGCTGCATATTATCAGACGGCGCTGCATCTGAAAAGAGGCTTTCCGTCTGCTGCAACGCTTCGCCAAAGAATGGACGAGATCGGAAAAACACAGCGTGAACAGCTACTCGATTTCAATGCTCATCTTCTGAAAAGCAATCATATTGAGCCTACAGCATTGAAAAACGGTATGATACCTTTGGATATGGATGTTACTCCGATGGATAATTCCAACACCAAAAAGGAAGGCGTATCCTTCACCTACAAAAAATTCATGGGCTATGCTCCGATGATGGCATACTTCGGAAAAGAAGGCTATCTTGTAAATACCGAGCTTCGAGAGGGAAAACAGCATTGTCAGAGCGGTACACCTGAATTTCTGCGTAGGACGATGAAACTTTGCCGTAAAATAACTGACAAACCTGTTCTTGTTCGCCTTGATTCGGGCAATGATGCCGCCGAAAACGTCGGTATTCTGCTTGAAAACGGCGCTTATTATGTCATCAAACGTAATCTTCGCAAGGAAGATAAGAAAGAATGGGCTGATAACATCAGATCATGGTGCAAGGATGTCCGTGAGCCGAGAGAGGGCAAGAAGGTCTATGTCGGCAGCACTTACAAGGATATTTTCTACACAACAGAAGATGGTAAGCAGAAAAGCATCTGCAACCGCATTGTTTATGAAATGATCGAGCGTAATTCATCTCCCGATGGTCAGCTTTTTATTGAACCGGAGATCGAGCTCAATATGTTCTGGACAAATCTTGGAGAAAGCGATCAGGAGATCATTGCTCTTTACCATGCTCATGGTGAATGCGAGCAGTTCCACAGCGAGATAAAAACCGACATGGGTGTAGAGCGCCTTCCGTCAGGCAAGTTCGACACAAACGAGCTTGTTCTCGAACTCACAATGATCGCATACAATATTCTTCGTATGCTTGGTCAGGAAACGGTCAATCAGGGCAAAGCTCCGGCTAAAAGAATTGTCAGCCGTAAACGCATCCGTACCGTTATCCAGAACATCATTCATTTTGCCGGTCAACTCACCAGACACGCACGCCGGCTTTTTCTTTCCATCAGCAGAAGCAACGCTTGGGCCGCTGCGTTTTTAGGTCTTGTTTGCCGTTTTGCACCTTGCTAAGTTTCACGGATTCAGGTTTTAAGTAAGGAAAACTATGTAAATATGCCATTTTTTAATAATCTATGACCCACCTGCAAATCGGGATTTTTGGATTTCTATGTAGAGAGATGGGATATTGAAGTCTTTTTCAGAGCCTGCAAAACCAAATTAGCTTTTGGCCGTTATCAGATTCGTTCTGCCAAAGGCATCAAACGTTGCCATGCTTGCTTCATGACTCTTTTGTGCATTTTCACAACACTTTATCAAATTTGCTCATTTATAGTTTTGAGAAGATCTCAGGAATTGCGGATTCCAAAACACAGATGAGATCATGTTATGAAATACATTAAAAATATAAAAATATATTCAAATTTTTATAAAAAATGTTTTTCTTTGTTGTTCAATGCAGTTTAAGCCACATTTACTGCAAATGGGTGTAACACACACCCTCTATCCCATTTGATTGGGACTACTTTCTTTAAAATTTGATATGCACCATTCAAATCGGCATTGATTTTTATTCCTTTGTTCGACACAAACAAACCTCTGTGTATTCTTCTTGCTTTGTTGTAATTTTCTTTTACAGGTGCTTCTCCATCGATGAAACTTGTACCGCTTGTATAGCTTTCTTCGGTTAATATAACTGCTATACCTTTTTCTTCTGCTTTGTACTGTATCATTTCAATTAACCTTGCAAAAGGTATTTGAACAAAGTTTTGGTTTTCTTTTTTGGAAAGTTTACTGTTTTGTTTCCACTCTTTATTTTTGCCTATGACGATTGTATGAATATCGTTTTTTACACAGTAATTGATAATGTATCGGCTTGCTTTGTGCAAATAATCATCAATTTTACTATTTCTCTTTTCAGTCAGCCTATCCATTTGTTTTGAATAATCAACTTTATTCATTCTTTTAGTAACTTCTCTGTAATAACTGATTTGCTTGTTGTAATACTGATTGATAGACTTTAAGGGTTTTCCGTTTATAATAAACGCTTTATTGCCTGTATTATTACAAACCGTTGCTAAATTGTTTACCCCTATATCTATTCCGATATAACGCTGATTATCTGATTTTAATTCGGGTACATCAATGTTATACACTACTTCTGCAACGATCCTATTTCTATGCGGTATCAATCTGACTTGCTGAAAAGATACAAAATTTTCTTTATCCGTAAATTTTGGCTTGACTGTAAAGCCTTGAAACACTTTCGGAAAGTGTAATTTGCCGTCTTTTATTTTACAGTTCTGATTTGTTAAAATCAAAATATAATGGCTGTTCTTTTTAAGATATTTGGGTAATTTAGGTCTGCCTGTGTATTTTTCCTTATGTTTACTCCAATCCTTTATGCTTACCATAAACGCTTTCCAACTCTTATCAAGAAGTCTTAAAATCTGCTGTGCTGATTGTGCTGTAGGCATATTCTGATAATCGGGATATTCTGCATCTGCTTTCAATAGTTTATCTAAATCACCGTATTTTAGCAGTTTTTTGTTTTGCATAAATTCCTGACGGACAAGATAATTTGCGTGATTATACAGATTTTTGGATAGTTTGCAAAAAGACAGTATCAGAGAAAAGTAATTATCTGACGATTTTATAATATGTTTTTCAGTTCTCGTTTTGTTCGTCATCTGATAATATCTCCTTTATCCTTTGTACTTTTCTTCTGCTGTATAATTTCATTGAATAGCAATGCAAAAGACTTACGATTTCCTCAAAAATTTCTTGACTGTCAAGTTTTTCCGAACCGACTTCACTCATAACAACAATTTCACAATTATATTTTTTGAATAAGTGATAGAACAAATCAAAACCAACTCTTGAAAGTCTATCCTTGTAAGTGATTACAACCCGTTCTACTTTATTCTCTGTTATGTCATCTAACATCTCAAAAAATTCTTTGCGTTTTTCAAAACTTATTCCGCTGGCTATATCTGAATAAATGCCTGAAATAACATATCCATTCATAAAGCAAAACTGTTTTAACAATTCAATTTGGTTGTCAAGGTCCGGCTTTTGTTTTGATGCAGATACTCTTGCGTAAATATATGTTTTACGTTTCAAGTCCTTATTTAGAAAAGCATATACGCTGTCTGTATCATAATCATATCGTCCATTAGGCAACAGTTTCGTTTTTATAATTCCCTCTTTTACATATTTAGTAAGTGTTTGTCTTGATATTTTTAGCAAACTTAATACTTCTTTGGCTTGCATATTATCACCTCTTACACCTACTATATCATATATTTAATATTTATTATCACCTCTTACACCTACTATATCATATATTTAATATTATTTCAATGTACTTTTGAATATTTTTAATGTTTTATTGTACCATATGCCGAGGCGGAAGCAGACATTACCACCACTACCGTGCCGATTTCATCCGGCGTCATGGTAGATAGCACCAAGGGCTTCTTCCTTACGGGCTTTACAACTGCCGGAGAGGCCGTTAACGGTACGCTTTCCCTCAACCAGCAGCAGCTCTACGGAAAGGATCTGAACGCCATTTCCGGCGATTACAGCGGTCACATGGTATTCTACAGTGAGATTGCCAATAAGACCTGATACGGAAGGATGACGCCATGAAAAGCGGTATCCGCAGGGTGCTGCTCCTGTTAGCAGGCTGTGCTGTGCTGGCAGCTATGACCGTTACACTGGACACGGCGGCCACCACCGGCCACGAGGGAACTACCAGAGTAATTGCCAGAATCGTGCCGCATTCCTCCGAGCAGAGCGTGACGTCCGCACCGGAAAGCAGTACAGAAGTATCTTTTCCGGACAGCTCTTCCACAGACAGTCCTTCCCCCGATACCGGCAGCTCATTCCCGACAATACCCTTCCTGACGGCCATCGCCGCCCTGTTAGCGGCTGCCGCCGTCAGCAAAGGCAGCACAGGACAGGAAGCATCCCTTCCGCCATCCAACGGATAACAACAAAAAACACACCTTCGCTCCTTGATGGGAACGGGGTGTGTTTTTTTGTGCTATTCATGGAGGGAAAACCCGTGGCACAGTCCGCATTGCTCATTGCTCATGCGCCGCTCGTATGCCAAAAAGCTGTCCGCCGCCCGGGACAGAAAGTCCTCCAGTGCATCCTGCCCGAACAAGTCCGGCGACACTGCCGGCGGAACGGCTGAAAAATACCGCTTCAAATCATCTGTGATCCTGTCAAAATCCTGCAGCCGCACCTCTTTGACGGGTATCGGCGCATCGCTTTTTTCCGGTATCGTCAAGCGGTATTTGTCGATCAGACGGCGGTTCAGTGCCGTATAGTAGCCGTACAGATATTGCTCTGAAAAAAGCTCGTCAACCGTAATATACCGATTCAGACGGGACAGATAAACGCGCCGGACGTCCTTTTCGCGCAGTGTGCTTTGTCCCTGTCCGTCCTGAAACTGTATAAAGCGCTGAAAGAAATCTTCAAAAAATACCTTGTCCAGCCATAAATGCGCCGCATAGCCCCGCACAAACGGCTCCCGCAGATATAAGCCGTATGCGGCGGCAAAGGCGTTGACATCAGGAATGTGCAGAATACTGTCCGCCGCTTCGGGCGGGATGAAGTGCGAGCGCTCCTTGCTGTCGCCGCTGCAGGAATCCGGTATCAGCAGGCCGGTCATAAACTGCCTGACGGCCTGCAGGTCATAGGCGTCCTTGCTGCGGGACAAGATCCATTGACCGTGCAGGATATGAAGGACAAAGCCGGGCAAAGCCTTTCCCCCCTTTCCGTTTATTTTTTGTTGTCTTGTGTATCGTTCTTTCGGGTACCGCTCATGTTGGCAAGAAAATTCTGATAATCCTCATTGGTGTAGTCAACGATCTTGTTTTTGAATTTGTCAATGCGATCCCTTGCGGAACACTTGTATTCCTCCGCGCCGCTGAACAGACGGTCGGCTTCGGTGGTAACATTGATATAAAACGACATCTGCCGCAGCCATGTTTCCTTCGGCTTTACTAAAAATTCATAGGAGGTAATGAATGCAATAAAGGCACTCAGCAGGATACAGGCAAAATTCAGCACCGTATCCAGTTCCGGCGAAGCGGAAGGAATAACCTTGGCGGAATTTAACATGGTATTGACAAACGCACAGAGAATCAGAATGATTTCTAAAAAGAAATACTTCTTTTTGTGCTTGTTCTTATGCCGGTCGGTATCGCGCAGGGACTGCACCAGAATATCCATAAAGTCTGTATCCTCCGTTTTGGCGGTACCGGCTTCCTCGCACAGCTCACGCCAGCTTTTTTTGTAGTAGCTGTCCTTCATGGAGTCCGAAAAATAGTCCTGCTTTTTGCGCCGTCCGATGTTTTTTTTGCCCTTGATGCTGAGATTTTTCTCATCCCGCAGACGGATGCTGATATGCTGCTGTCCCTCGCCGCCGATGTTGATATGCTGCTCGCCTTCATTGTCGATATTGATATGCTGGGCATCATACCATATCGGTTCCGCGCTTCCGGCATCCTCCGGCGCCGGTTCTGTCTGCGGTTCCTGTTCCTGCTGTTCGGTATCGGTCAATGCCTTCTGTTCCTCCAGCTCTGGTACGCTTTTATTATTCTTTGCCATTTTATAATTCCGCCTTTCATGTATAATATGCCGTATTGCTTCACGTTCTCATTTTATCAAAAAAAACAACAAATGACAAGTGTCAGCAATGATCAATTTGCAATGCAGACAATGTCAGCAATCAATGAGAAGATCTGAAGACAGCACAGGGCTGATTTTGAACTGACAAATTTCCGAACAACGGGAAAACAACAGTAAGAAAATCTTTGAAAAATTCTTTCGGAATCAGACTGACGGCGGAATGTTTATCCTCCCCCGGCAAGAAGACTCCGACCTCTATAGGTCGGGGATGAATTGCCGTCAGCCCGTAGGGCTGACTGTCCCTTGACAACATAGATATCTGTTGCTAAAATATAGACATAGAGGTTTCCAAAAGTTGTTCGTAAGATAACAGTACCGTAGGGAGTACGGGAAGGGTT
>CADCCP010000134.1 GCA_902800005.1 uncultured Ruminococcus sp.
CAAGAATAGCCCCGCATTTTTGGGAAGAACCTTGTATCAGCGGTGAAAGAGGTTCGGGAGCGATATTTTTTTCGGGTTGTGTGATGTCATGCGTGTTTTGTCAGAATTCAAAAATAAGTACGGGTGGTTACGGTAAAATTATCAGCGTGAAAGAACTTTCCGAACATATAAGAAGATTGGAAGATATGGGAGTACATAATATAAATTTAGTCAGTCCGACACCGTATATTGAAAGTATCATAGAGTGTTTTGAAATTTACAAGCCGAAAATTCCGATTGTCTATAACACGGGCGGTTATGAGAAAGTTGAAACTTTGCAAAGGCTTGATGGGATAGTTGATATATACTTACCTGACATGAAGTATGCAAGAGGAGATGTTGCAAAGAAATATTCCAATGCAGAGGATTATCCCGAAACAGCATTAAAGGCAATTTCAGAAATGGTCAGACAGACTGGCGATCCTGAATTTGACGGAAAAGGCATGATGAAAAAAGGCACGATAGTTCGGCATCTGATATTACCGCAGAATACGAAAAATTCAATAATGGTGTTGGACTTGTTGAAAGAGCATTTCGGAGATGAGATTTTAGTGAGTTTAATGGCACAATATACGCCTTTGGGAAATGCAGAGAGATTTCCCGAAATAAACAGAAAGATAACTTCAAGGGAATATGCAAAGGTACTTGAACATTTCGAGGAAACGGGACTTGACGGATTTGTACAGGAATTGTCATCTGCAAAGAAAGACTATGTGCCTGAATTTGATGTATCCTTGATTTGAATAAGGTTTTTTTGTGCAATATCTTCTTCAATGGAATATTCCGCTGTCAAGATATAGTGGGTCTTGTTTTGGGAGAATTTCAGATTTTTGTTTAAAACAGTTGCCTTGTTTGCGGAGTACAGCATGAAAAGTTCATAAAGTTGAAGTTTGTTTTTGAGTAAAGATTCAGCCTGTTTGTCGGTAAGATGAACAGGCTGTTTTTGATATTTCTGCCACTTTTCCGAAATAATAGATATGGGTATGCCATGACCGAGAATGTCAATTTGATATGTGGAGGTATTTTTGATATATTCACCGTGAGGGTTGCCATGAAGTGTCATAGGCAGAGTAAGTCCCATGATATTTATGTCTGTTTTGGTGAGGGTATCGGGAAGTTTCACGAGAGATCCAAAAGATTTGGGAATGGAAATTGTGACGGTGCGGAAAGTTTTTGCATAAATTTGTGCGTTGCTGTCGAAAAGTGCAGATGAGCCGTCTGTATATTCTTTGACACCGCTGACAAGCAGTTGACCTTTATGCACACCGTCACCTGTTTTTATATCAGAGTAACCGTTTTTTATCTCAAAACGGGTAATGATGCCGTCAGCAGTTGAAATGATGTTGCTTGCAGGGATTTTTTGTTTGTTATCGAGGTTGAGGGCAAGATTGGGACTTATGTTGACTTCCGCATCTGTACCCATGATATTTATTGTTATCCAACTGATGCGATTGTCCTTTACAGAAAGTTTGTCTTTGATGATCTCGGTATCAATGCCGTCAAGCCTTGCACCCTCATAAAAGCCGAGTTCACGGAGTTCCTGACGGACTTCAAATTCATTGAGCATGGGAGGTACAGTGATATTGATATTCCATACAAAGCCCGTGAAATATTTTATTGCAATTCCCCAAAGGATAAAGCCGATCATCAGACCGAAACGGTGTTTATATTTTTTAAGAGTACGCAGAAAGCCGTGTTCATTGACGATATGTATATCACACATAGATTTTTCTGCAATTTGTCGGATATATTTAATATCGGAAGATCTGGCTTTAGCTGAGAAAATGCCGTCAGCATTTTTCATATCCCACATATTCAAGCCGTTCTTATGAGCCATATTCAGAAACCTTTCGGGATATTTGTCATGAACTTCAAAATCCGTCCATCCGAAAAGCCATCTCAATAAAAATACGAGCATATCTCCACACCTTTACATGATATATTCTATGGAAGTAATGAAACCGTGAATGACAATATCACAATCTGTCATACACTTTATATGAAGTCCCCGTCCCTGAAAGGAAATGATATATTTGCCTGTATTTATTTTTATGGAGTTTTCGCCGTATTCTACAACGCCCCGACTGCCTTCAAGAATGATTTCACGGTTGCCGTTTATCTCCATGTGAACACCGCTGAGATTTGCCGCAAGTACGGATATATCTTTATTTTTCTTCATATACATAAATCACCGTCCTGTCAAATAATTATGCATTATGCATTGTGAATTATGAATTGAAAAGCGGTGATTTTATGAAAAGAATAATCGCATGTATCATATCGGTAGTATTTTTGGGGATATTGGTAATGTTTCCGCAAGTGTGTGCAGAGGGGATTTCAAAAGGCTTATATAATTCCGCAAAAATATTAGTGCCGTCATTGTTTCCGTTCATGGTACTGTCATCATTTATCATACGTTCAGGTGTTTATGAATATGCAGGAAAGTTGTTTTCACCGTTGGCAAAGATTTTTAAATTGCCGAAAAATTCGGTGTCGGCGGTTGTGCTGAGTTTCATAGGTGGATTTCCCGTAGGTGCAAGGTGCGTTAAACTGCTTTATGAAAGCGGAGATATAACCGAAAAGCAGGCGGAAAGAATGATGTATTTTTGTGTATGTTCGGGACCGTCATTTATAATAACCGCAATAGGTGCGATAATGCTCGGAAATGTAAATGCAGGCATTATTTTATA
>CADCCP010000135.1 GCA_902800005.1 uncultured Ruminococcus sp.
AATGCAAGAAATAGATAACGCTGTGAAAATCAGCTTTGATATAGATATAAACGATGAAAAGAGGAATAACGATGAGTTGTACGGAAAAAACTAAAAGTTCGGACAGTGCCTTTTATTACGAGGTCTGTATGCTGAAAATGCTTCAGAAAATGGGACTTATCAGTCAAAAAGAGTTTGACGGGATTTTAAAAACAGCCGAAGAAGATTATCATTCGGATATACAAATATTATGTCTTGAATGTTAAATCTTCGGATTTGGTCTGGATAAGTTCGAACCTTTGCAGTATTGTATAACTGCACCACAGAAATGCGGAAAAACAAAATGAAAGGAGAAATTCCAAATGGCGAGTAAGATAATTACCATCGAACCGTCAGCTGTTCAGAAAAAAATCAGAGTGGCTGCCTACTGCCGAGTGTCAAGCAGTTCGGAAGATCAGCTTCACTCGTTTGCCGCACAAGTTCAGTATTACACGAAATATATCAGCAGCAACGACAAAATGGAACTTGTTGACATCTATGCAGATGAAGGTCTGACGGGAACGAAAACCGAACACCGTGACGAATTCAACAGAATGATTGCCGATTGCCGCAAAGGTAAAATTGACAGAGTGCTGACAAAATCATTGTCACGATTTGCAAGAAATACGGCAGATGCCTTGATGTATGCAAGACTTCTCCGTGAAAACGGTGTGAGCATACTGTTTGAGAAAGAGAATATCGACACGGCATATATGTCAAGCGAACTTCTGCTTGCACTGTCGGGAGCTCAGGCTCAGGAAGAATCAATATCCATATCAAAAAATATGAGGTGGAGTATTGAAAGAAGAATGAAGAACGGCACATTTCTGGCAGGTTCCACACCATACGGATATAAAATCGAAAACGGTGAGTTTGTGATAGTCGAGGAAGAAGCCGAAATAGTCAGACTGATATTCAAAAGCTATCTGTCGGGAATAGGTAAAAAAGAAATTGTCGATATGCTTTGTAGTCAGAATGCCCCGAAAAGATTTGGGAATTCAGAATGGAATGCAGGAACTATAACTTATATTCTCAAAAATACAAGATATATGGGTGACGCACTGTTCCAAAAAAAATATACGACTGATACACTGCCTTTCCAGAGAAAAATCAATTATGGCGAAAAACCGCAGTATTATGTTGAAGAAGTTAATGAAGCAATCATATCAAGAGCGGATTTTTATGCTGTACAGGAACGATTAAAATCCGAAAGATGTGAATATCACAAAGTTAAAAATATCCATATTCTGCATGGCAAAATAGTATGTTCATGCGGAAAAATGTATAAGCCCGTATTGATCAAAGGAAAATATTATTGGGAATGCCGTAACAAAAATAATGATATTGATAAATGTCAATCAAGAAGAATTCCTCAAAAAGATATTTACGAAGCTTTCATTACGATGATAAATAAGCTTAGAAGTAACTGCAAAAGTATAATTACTGTGGCAATATCCCAAACGGAACGCTTGAATATGAGATATGGAAATACGGCAGGCAGAATTAAGGAAATCGACAAAAATATTGCGGAACTGAGTAACAAGCAACTTGTACTTGCAAGGCTGAACAGCAAAGGAATGTTCAGGGCGGCAGAATATTCCGAAAAAAGCGGAAAACTTACTGCACAAATAAACGAACTGCGAGTGCAGAGAAAAAGATTACTTCAGGAACAAGATGAAAACAGTATTCTGTCAGGTCTCAATACTCTTGAAAATGTTCTGGTGAATTTCAAAGAACCTCTGACAGAATTTGATGAGGAAACTTTCAAAACAGTTGTTCAAAAAATAACCTTTCCGTCAGATACAGAAATATGCTTTGAATTGGCAGGCAGTTTGAAAATAACGGAAAAAATTCCCGAACAAGCGAGGTGCAGACGAACATGAAACACAGAACTCTCCCTTTCGGCTATGAAATACAGAATGGCATTATTCAAATCAACAAAGCCGAAACGCAGACAGTAATATGGATATTTACAGAATACTTGAATGGCAGTAATCTGAAAGAAATAGCCGAAAGCCTTACGTCACAGAAAATAGAGTATATGCCCGATAAATATGATTGGAACAAAAACCGTATAAAGAGAATCATCGAGGACAGGCGTTATGCGGGTGACGGCAAATATCCGAAAATAATCAGTCAAAGAATGTTTGAACAAGCCAACGCTGTAAAAGAAGAAAAAAGAACAACCAAGAGTTACATGGTAGATGCCTCAAACAAACCGCTTGTGTACGCTGTCAGATGTTCCTATTGCGGGAAAACAATGATACATAACACCAACAGAAAAGCAAAATACGCTGAGCAATGGGTTTGCGGTACGGAAAACTGCGGAGCAAAAATTTATATGACGATAGAACAAATAGAGCAGGCTGTTACAAAGCTGATGAATGAAATAATACGCAGTCCCATACTTGCCGAGCAGCAGGCTGACGAACAGGAAATGATAACCGAAATAAGCATTATGGAAAGCGAGATTAACAGAATGCTTGAACAGATGTACACCGACATGATCATGATGAAACCAAATTGGCAGATGGCTTGAATTTATGCAGATGAGGGCATCACAGGCACGATAGCCAAAAAGCGTCCCGGATTTATGAAAATGATAGAGGACTGCCGAAAAGGAAAAATAGACATCATCATAACAAAATCG
>CADCCP010000136.1 GCA_902800005.1 uncultured Ruminococcus sp.
AAATTCTGTAAAACACCTGTCACTGTCGCACTGTATGACGAAAACAGCGGTGAAAACGGTGAACCCGTGCAGGCTTTGACATTCGGCGGTTTATGCAATTATCAGGACAGTGCCAAAAGCATTTTAACGGCAGATAAAAGGCTTGTCAAAATCACTGCACAATTATATTTTGTCGGTGACATTGCCCCCGATATGCCGAATATTTCTGACGGTGAAGTTGAGATTTTCGGCACTGTCCGAAAAATCACCAACGGCATGAAAGCCCGTAATCCAGACGGCACGGTCAATTATACCAGATTGGACTTGATGTAATGGCAAAGGTAAAATCTACCGTAAGGATAAATACACAGGTCATCAAAAAACTTAATCGGGCAGGAATAACCGCATTGAAAGAAACCGCTGACGCATTATTGACGGAAGTGACAAATGCAGGAGTCGTTCCCCGTGACATAGGCACTCTTGAAGATGGCTTTATTGACGACACCAAAGCCGAACAAGGCAAAGTATCTCTTGTATATTCAACCCCGTATGCAAGGCGATTATACTACAATCCCGACGGCTTTCAATTTCATCAAGTTAAATGGTATTCTTTCAAGAGGGTGAAAGGCAAAAATGGTAATTGGCTGAAACGTAAGAAGAAAATCAAACATGACGGAAATCCGAATGCCAAAGACCATTGGCTTGAAGATTGGCAGGCAGGCGGTAAAAATGCCGACTTTGTACCGAACACTTTCAGGAAAATTTATAAAAGGCTGATAAATACATGATTTACTTATCGGAAATACGGGACTGGCTCAAAACCTTTGACATAGCCGAAAATTACTATATCGGCACGATGAACGGCAGAAAAGACAAATCTATCGGTGTATATCAGCGTGGAAATGCTCCGCTGAGAGAATGTATCGGTATGCTGTCAAGCTATCAGGTGAAGCCTGTTTCCGTCAAAATACATTGGACCAAAAATGCAGATGAAACGGAAAAAGCCGCTTATCAGCTTTATGAAAGGCTGAAAGCGGTTTCTTCATTTGACATCAACAACAAGCATATTATCATGCTTAAACTTCTTCACTCCGAACCTATCGACATTCTGACAGACGAACTTGGAGTATATGAAAGAGTTATCGAATTTGATTTATATTACACAGAAAGGACAGATGAATAATGCCTAACAGCTTTTCGGGAGTATATCCCTGTTATGAAAATCAGTTTAAAATAGGAACAACAGGCTCACAGACACTCAACACTATTGCCGATATGGAGAGCTTTTCCGTCAGCATTGAGGACGGTGTGGAGGAATGGACACCTTTCGACAGTGAGGGCTGGAAAAAACGTTTGAAAACAGGCAAAGGTCTTTCCATAGCCGTATCAGGCAAGAGAAATGTCGGTGACGCAGGAAATGACTTTGTAGCCGGTCTTGCCTTCAAGAACGGCAGAGAAGCCGAGGCCGATTTTGAATGGATATTTCCTGACAGCATGGTTGTTAATTTCAGTAATGCAGTCATCAATGTGACGGCACTCGGTTCAAGTGACAGTACAGGCGTTGCACCGCTTGAATTTGAAGTGCTTTCCAACGGCAAACCCACTGTTACACTGCCGACGTAAGGGAGAAATTTTATGAGAGTCATTGATATTACGGAAAAACTCAATTTCGAGGAAAAGCCGAAACTGAAAATCAAAGATACCGTTATCGAAGTGAATAACGAGGCGGCAACGGTATTGAAAATCATTCCCAAAGTCGAAGATATGAAAACAGACGATATTGAGGATATATGCAGCTGCTTGTTTGAGCCGTCCGAAATGGAAAAGCTCAATGCATTGCACCTTGATTTCGTGGATTATATGACGGTTATCAAAAATGCCGTCAAAGCGATCGTGGGGACTGCCGACGAGGGGGAAACGAAAGCCCATACTTTGACCTGATAAACGATTTTGATTTGATCGTCAGTTCGTTTGCATCAGAGTATGGGATAAGAATATACTCGTCCGACTTCCAAAAAATGAAGTGGGACGAGTTCTGTTCTTTGATGTCGGGATTGAGTGCGGAAAGCCCTTTGGGGCGAATCGTTCAGATACGCAGTGAAACGGACAGGAAAGTGATTGCAAAGTTCAATTCACATCAGCGGAAGATATATTCCGACTGGCAAAGACAAAAAGTAAAAAATATAAGCCTTTCCGAAAGGGACAGATTTGTTGAATCCATGAAACAGATGTTTATCAGGAATGGCAACGTAAAAGGCAGGTGATAAAATGGCAACAGATGTTGTCGGACAAATCGCTTTGGAATTGGGGCTTGAATCCGCAGATTTCAAAAAACGGCTTATGAATGTATGCAGCCGTGAGGGAAATGCGGCAGCTCAATCCCTGACAAGTACATTTACAAAGACTTTTTCAAAAATCGGTACGGTAATGACAGCGGCTTTCAGTGTTGGTAAAATCGTGGAGTTCGGCAAAAAATGTATCGAATCAGCCGCAGGTGTAAACGCTACCAACTCTCAGCTTGAACAGACGTTCGGCAGCTTGCAGGAGAAAGCCGAAACTGCAATGAAAGCCGTTGCAAAGGAAAGCGGTATCGTTGAAAAATATGCAAGAAGAAA
>CADCCP010000137.1 GCA_902800005.1 uncultured Ruminococcus sp.
AATCGCAGAGACCGCTCTGCCGTAAAACTGCCATTACAGAATGACAGCTAATGTTGCACTGACACTTGAAAATGCCGTGCCGCAGACACCTCAGCTTAAAGCCGATATAGTGCCGAATGTAAGACCGTCCGGAGCTATGCCGGACACACTTGCCTAAAGCAAATGATGTAAATACTGACTGTGTTTATTATAAAAGATGAAATATAATTTGTCAATGACATAATATATATTATTTTATCTCTTGCTCTGTTTCATTGAACAAATCGTTGTCAAAAAAGTTTCGCACTGATATTTCCAAACCATCGCAAATAATTTTTATAGTAACAATACCAGGATTTTTGCTTTTTGTATTGAGCATACTGTAAATGGTTGAAGGTGCTACACCACAAAGATTTGCTAATCCGTTGACTGTAATATTTCGTTCTTTGCATAACATTTTTATACGCTCTGCAACTGCCTCTTTAGTATTCAAATCCAATCCTCCAACGATATTATTACCATAATTCTACATAAATATGGGATATATCGTGTGGGACATATCGCAAATTTAAAAATTATATGCTATAATTACGATATATCCCAAATTATTGGAGGTTTATTTTATGAATATCAATAAAAGTTGCTGTTTTTTCGGACACCGTGAAGTGACACACAATATCCGTCAAAAATTAACTGAAACAATCGAAAATCTTATCATTTCCGAAAAGGTGGATAATTTCTATGTCGGAAATCAGGGACAATTTGACAGTATGGTTTATACTGTTCTGGGCGAACTGAAAACCAAATATCCGCACATAAAATATACAGTCGTTCTTGCATATATGCCTGACCGCAAAACTGCCGAAAAATACGGTGACAATACACTTTATCCCGACGGTCTGGAATTTGTACCGAAACGCTTTGCGATTTCAAGGCGAAATGAATGGATGATAAAAAAATCCGCCTATGTGGTATGCTATGTGCATAAAATCACAGGCGGTGCGTATCAATTTCAAAATACAGCTTTAAAAAAGAATCGCACAGTTATCAATATTGCAGAAAAATTTGATTAAAAAAAGCCTGCTTTTATGAATCAAACTTCACAAAAGCAGGCTTCTTATCATTTCATAAATTCTTTGCAGACAATAACAAAAATCGTTCTGTCTTTCATCAATCTTGCTTATGCCACTACTTGCAGAGCATTATTCTTAATACTTTCTATTGTTTGCAGTATAGCGTTTCTCGTCTTAGCGTCAAACATCTTGATAAAACTATAAGGCTTATCAAACGGCGGCTTCATCAGAATTTTAATGTCCTCAATATATCCATTGTTCTCAATATGATTGATAATTTTTAGTATGAATTCAATCTGTTTCTGGTTGAGTGAACTGTCATTGATAAACGAAGAAAATGCTTTCATAGCACTGTCATGGTCAAGTTTTGCTATCCTGCGAATCAGCAGACCGAAAGGCGTATCACCATATACACGCTTGTAATCATCGCTGTCACCGAGTTCCTGAGTAAGTATTCTTTCAAGTTCCGCATAATCTTCTTTTGACAATGGCAGATTATGGTTCAGCTTATAGATAACAACATCATCCTTATGTTCCTCTACATAGCGGTTGACTTTCTTGCGGTAGTCCTCAAAATCATATGCTGCACCAAGAACATCGCCTTCCTTGCTGTCAAGCACAGGATCATCGAGATTTGTGAATATTTTAGTTTTTTTATCACCAACGAGAAACTGCATCAGGTCACGGAGTTCCTGCCTTACCTTTTCAAATGTCAGAATATTGATATTTTCCCAAAATGTATCTGTCTGAATATCCTTGATAAGCGTGAGTTTCTGCTTGACTTGCGGGATCGTGGCTTTATGCTCCAGACATTCTGCAGTCAGGCAGAGTTGATTTTTCAGATAATTCATTGCAGGCAGCTTGTCAATATTCGCAAGCATCATTCCGTACATGAAATTATCAAATCGCTTTGCATATTCGTCTGTATCATTTGCAGTAATAAGTGGAGCAATATATTTTTGAAGTTCCAATATATCCATATCCGACAGGGATACCCATTCTTCAGGGTTCCTGAATTTCTCGACATATTCCGTTTTGAGCCTCACCGATACAAGGTCGTAAGACAAAGCTTTTACACCGCCTTGACAAGTATCCGACAACTGCCTGCGGAAATTCTGATACGCATTATCGGAGAAATTACTGTCCTGCAATGCGAATATCAACCGTACCTGTTTGCAGTAGATATTTTCGGTCAGGGACTTTGTTTCGCCTGTTTCATAACCGTTTTTGTGTTCTCTGAAATATTCAAAATTACCGCAGTAATCGAATATCAGAAATCGGCACTTTCCTGTATATTCACCGTCTATGCCGTCAATACAGGAAAGGTCTTTGCAAAGTCTTGTACCTCTTCCTATCATCTGCCAGAATTTCGTTTTTGAGCGTACTTTCTTGAAAAATACAAGATTGACGCATTCGGGAACATCTATACCTGTATCCATCATATCTACCGAAACGGCAATAACAGGCATTTTATCGGGTATCTTGAAATCGTCAATAA
>CADCCP010000138.1 GCA_902800005.1 uncultured Ruminococcus sp.
CTTGCTCCCAGATGTGCCATGTTGACAGTCGTTTTTAATTGCAGTTTTTTTCTTAATTTCTCATAGCTTGAAAGAAACATCCAAGCGTGTTGAGTTATCATAGCATAATAGCCGGCTGATTTTGCGAAATATCCGCATTTCTCAATGAACACCGCAAACAAATCACTTTTACTGTCGGCATAATTCTTTTTGATATATTCATCAAGTTTCGGACTGAAACTGCCGCCCATATACGGCGGATTTGTGCAGATTACATCATATTTTTTTATCATGATTTCCGCCTGTCTGATAAGCGGTGAAAAACAGGTGCAAATTTCCGCCTGCTTTTCTATATCAGATATATTGTCATAATCGGTATTTTTTATTTCTGCAAACTTTTCTGCAAGACGGCTGATTTCTTCCGCTGTGATTTTCAGGTTCAGAATACTGCCGTATTCTTTCGCATCTTTAAATTCATCACAAAGTTTTCGGGCGGTGGCTTGCAAATCTCCGAACAATACAAGATAATCGGTCTTGATATTGTCACTCTCCTGAATAGCACACACATTCGGACTTATCCCACGGCTCAAAAATTTGCGGTCATAAAATCGAGCTTTCATCATTACCGCAAAATACGCAAGCTGTGCGGCTCGGTTATCTATTTCAAGTCCGTACAGATTTTTTTCAACGATTTTCTGTGCAGCGTCACGCTCTGTATATCCCTGACTTGTATATATCGCCATCAGCACATCAAACGCATACACCAATATATGACCGCTGCCCATGCACGGATCAAGAAACGTGATTTCTTCGGGCGATGTCTGACTTTTCGCCTGACGTTCTTCACTCTGTTCTGCTTCGGGGAGATAATATTTCCATTCATTTTTCAAATCGCTGTCCGGCTTGATATCCGTCCATGTTCTGCCGAGAGAATTTTCCACCATATAGCGTACGATCCAATCAGGTGTGAAAAGCTGTGTTGCGGCAGGGACATCTTCTTTACGGATTTTCTGTCCTGACGGACGACTAAACACTTTAGCTTTGGGTTCGGTATTGTAATATTGATACAGCCAGCCGATAATTTCAACTTGACCTTGTTTTTCGATATTGAAGTCATCTTCGGGAATGTCATGCACCAAATGCCATATAATACCGTCTTTATCCGTGAACGATACATTCAACAGCAATTCCGTATAGTCATTTGTTTTTTCAAAGAGTTCGGGCAAAATATTGTGTAATGTGTTGCATTGTCTGATAAACAAAAACTGAAACAGTTCATCAAGTCTGCTTTTATCCTTACATTCATCAATATAATCCATTTCGTCACTTGTAAATGCAAGGTCGGTTTCAAAAGGACTTGTCACAAAATCGGGTTCGTCTTTATCGTGATCTACAGACGACAGCACTCTCAAACCGCTTGGCAGATAGTCATTGACCTCCATAAAACGCACTGCAATAAGGCGGTTAAACCAAGTATAAGCAACTTCCTCTATAACAATATCAAATGCTTCTTCATGTTTGAGATGTTTTGATTTTATAGCGAAAACAAGGGAGTTTCTTTGTTCGATTGAGGTCTTGCCCTCCAAGCTGACAGGCTTGCTCGTGCCAATGTCAAATATCTGTAAGTCCTCTGTTGACTGCGGCAAAGGCTCAGCAATACAATTTTCGGTAATGCCGACAAGCCTTGCTTTATATGCGATTTCACTTCTCAATTTATTCCTCGCCCATACAGCGAAGTTCTTTATTGCGGTTTTATTCATTGTTCAATTCCCCCATTAGAACTCAACATTTATAATTGTATCATCTTCAAGCTCACATTCAAGTTTCAATTTCAATTCAGCAAGATAACGGTTAATATCTTCATAACTTTTAATTTCCCAAGTTTTATACGGACTCAACGACTTAATGCTTATATTCCTGCGTTTTATCTGTTTCGGTGCAGGAGTATCGGCATTAGTTTTATTTTGTTCGGCAGCGATTTGTAATATCTTATTTTCCTCTGCATTTATCTCATTGAGCAAACGCATTTTCAAAGCGTCCGCTTCATACTGAATATTTTTGAGAACCGCAATATTATTACAGCTTTCAGCCTTGTCTTTCAGTTCATCAAAGGATTTTATTACCCTATTCAAAAATTTATCCTTACAATGCGTTTGATTAAGATGCTCGAATACTCTTTCACGGGCATTCTGTACAGCTTCCGATATAGGTAATATTTCTTTATCCAAAAGCTGCATATATGCATTGTAAAAGCGTTCATTCAGTCCTGCAATCTTATAAATCTCACTGTACGGTGACGGCTTACGCAAAATGTTTTCTATCTCTTTCACGACAGTTTCAATTTCATCATCTACGATATAAGTTTTACTGTCTTTATATATCGTCATCAAATTGATGGATTTATTCCAAAGAATTTTCTGTTCTCCTGTAAAAAACTTCTTGACAGGATAATAGTCCTCTGCAAATTCACAGAAATCATCAAGCTTTGAATAGACAAAAGCGAAAAATTCCGCAGGATATTTTATATCAAGAACATCTATAAGAAGTCTTTTACCTTCCGCAACGATTTTTTGTCCGGGATAAAGCGGCTGATTTCTGTATTCTATTTCCCATTTTTCCAATTCGCTTTTCAGAGTCCTTATTTCCGACATAAAACCGTTCATAATAGTATCGTCATCTTCACCGGAAGGAATACCGAATTTAAACTCCTTCATCACTGTACGGACAGCTTTTTTCTGTTTTTCATTCGCCTTGATACGCTTTTCAATCATCAGCTTTTCAAGAAACTCTTTTCTTGTTATGTAACGGACAATATCATCAACAGATTTGGAAATAAGAGAAACAACTTCATTGTTGACATAAAATGCAATTTCACCATCTTTGAAAAGACGTGCAATAAGCCATTGAATATCCGCTTCAATGAAACCGTAGGGTGGTGCAAGAAAACGCTCTGTAATCGTTTTCATGGAAGTTTTCGTATGACGGGCAGAATTGCGAGCTATGAAATCCGCCACTTCATTCAAAGCAAGACGATTAGGCATTACTGTTTTTCCGTCAAGAGTGAGTTGATGTTCTTCAGAACTGATAACGGCTCTTATATCACTTTCGATAACAGCCGTGTCTATATAACTCAGCTTGTTATATACGATCGATACAAGTCTGCCCATTGCTTCATTGATACGGGCAGCAACATCTCTGCAATTCGGCTGTATCTTGTCACCGTTGACGTAAATATCGGCATTTTCCAATGCCTGCTTCAAAAAGATAACGGACTGATCCTTATGTTCACGCAGTTCCACACGCTTATCACCGTTGATTTGTTCATATTTTGCGGCAGTCCTTCCGGCATCTCCTTTGAGACAACAAGAACACTTGTAGTTTGTCCCGAAAGCATACGCATAGTTGTTTCATCACTCAATTCATCGCTTGCCGGTGTCAGTATTTTTAATGTAAGTGCATAATTCTGATTAGCCTTGTGAGGTCTGTCATCAACAAAACGATTGAAACCGTAAGAATATCTGCCACGCAGTACCGATGTACGATATTTATTTTCACTGTAAAGACTGTCGAATATTATCTCGGAAACCTTTGCAGTTATTTCTCTCGGTTCAACAGGCTGATTTTCAATAGCCCTGTTGATTTCCTGTTCCTCATTCGTCAGGAAAATATAGGTGCCTTTGCTGCTTCTCTGCACCAATGTCTGTCGGATAAGCCTTTTCAGAGCGTCCTCAACTTTCTGCTGAAGTTCCATTCTGTCCTCGTTGATATCCGATGCCATAAGACTTGTAATATTTTCGACAGTTGCACTGATTTCTTTGACATACTTTATCATAAACAGAACTTTCAGCACATTTACATCAAAACAATCTTCATTCTCTTCGGGATTGAGATTTTCAATTTCGAGTGCTTTCCTAATAACACCTCTGTGGGAATGGTCAATAAATTCTTCCAAAGCATTGTAAAAAACAAATAAAACGGTACGATTGCTCCAAGTTCCTTGTTTTCGAGTTTCATGGCACTTTCCTTGAATAATGCAAGCATGGAGCGTTCACCGTCGGCAAGGTGCTTTCCCGATGCACCGTAAGTACGCACTGCCGTCAGAACAGAACCTAAAAGATTAAACTGATACGGCACAAAGGGATATGTAACAGCAAAATCCTCTCTGCCTTTATACAACTTCTTTTCAGCTTCATCATTGAACAGAATCAGATTTTTGATAAATGTCGATTTATCGTCATACAGCAGGGAAAGAGCCGTTTTTCCCGCTTCATTCTTTTCAAGTATCCTTTTGCGGATAACTTCTGCAACGTCCGCTGAAGAAAGAGAAAGCCTTGTATCAAATCTGCCCTGAATTTTTGAAAAGTCACGACCTTTCACCTTTGTAACGGAATCAATATCC
>CADCCP010000139.1 GCA_902800005.1 uncultured Ruminococcus sp.
GGAAAAGGAAGTTTCCAAAATGCCTGAACCGCAGATTTCAAAAGAACCCGAACAGTCCAAGATTGAAGAAAGTTCGGTTATCAATTCAGAATATGCCGCCTATTATGCACCGTATGATTGGGATAAAATCATTGCAGAACTTCGTGAAGTCGGTGAAAAAGAATACAGCATGATATGGGAAGAAAGCCTCTGGGTAAAAAATCGTGGCATGGATTACGGCAGTAAATTTGATGATGAATATGGTTATGATATTGTTGACGGACATCATAAAGGCTGTGCATCATACGGTTTTCCTGTATCAAATACCGATACCGTTGACGGAGAAAATTTCAAAGAAGAATGTTTTTCTCTCTTTACAAATTTAAAAAGGCAGATGGATAGAAATAATGAAACTACCCAAAATGCACTGTTTAAAATCATTGTGGAACATATCGGAAGTAATATCAATGGTGACGATGAATATTGGATATATCTCCTCTACACTTAAAAAATCGAATAATGACAATCCAAGCAGACATGATTTGACCGTCAGAACAAATTGTGCCTGTTTTTTACATAGATAAAATAAATTTTGAGGAGATGATGTAAATGGTAAAGAACAGGTTAAACAGATTTACGGCTATGCTTTTGTCGGTAATAATGATATTTTCATCATTTTCTGCCCTGACTTCTACGCAGGCGGAAGCCGCAAGTAAAGAAATAACCGTAAAATTGACCGATACCAACATCAGATGGGCAAAAACAGTAACATTTTATGAGCCGTACAGTCAGAAGAACTGGACACACTGGCAGAACCAGTCACGCCATACCATGCGTATTGCAGAAACAAATACCGTTGCATACTGCATTCAGCCGGGTACATATATGTATGATTGGAATATCGGTTCTGTTCCAACTCTTTCGACAAATTATCCTGATGCATGGACACAACTCAGTACAGATCAAAGAAGTGCCATAAAATTAGCAATGTATTTTGGATTTCCAAATAAAAACATTGCATTGTCTGGCACTGCCGAAGAACAGGAAGTTGCCACACAGTTGATCATCTGGGAGATTATATGCGGTTATCGAGATGACAGCAACTATAATCTGACGGATTACCGCTTTATAAAAGCCATGTGTGACAGCGATTACAGTCAGAACAAGGGTGTATATCAGGCATATAAGCAAATCGAACAGGCAATGCTTAACTATAATAAGGTTATGAGTTTTGCAAGTACCGTTCAAAATAATGCCAACATATACACGTTGAAATGGGACGGTGTAAAGTACGCAGTCACTTTGACCGATACCAATAATGTCCTTGATAAATATACCTTGAGCTGTACAAATTCCGATGTAACATTGAGCAAATCGGGTAATAAACTGACTATCTCAACGGTCAATCCCTTGAATTCAGCCGTTATGGTAAGGGCAAAAACCACTGTCAGCAGTGAGTCGAATAACATGATAGTTTATGGTCATTACAATTCCGAAATCCAGGCTGTCATTGATCAGGCTACTGCCGACAAACCTGATCCTGTTTTCGGTTATCTCAAAATCAATACCGAAGCAGCAGGTTCTCTGAAAGTTATCAAAGAATATCAGGATTGGCAGGACAATTCCGTTAATTCCGGTATAGAATATTTTGTGCTGAACAACACCAAATTCAAAATCATGACTTCCGCCGGAAAATATATTCAGGCAACCTATCCGGGCAGTGGCACAAAATACAGCTATAAAGGTCTTGCAGCGAGTGCATCTGACGGCACTGTTTTTACACCGAAAAGTTTGAACGGTAGCTTTTTCTTTGAAGTTGACAAGCTGCCTGTCGGAACTTATACGGTTATGGAGCAAAAAAATGACACTTCCGGATATTATGCACAGGGTTCGGAAAGCGTAAATGTTTCTGTTACGGCTAACGGCACAAAGATGGTTACTTTTCAAAATCGTCCGAGCCAGCTTGTTATCAATAAATCTTTCGTGCAATTCAATGCTGTAACGAATGATGATTACAAGAAAATCACTATGCGGATCAGTCAGAAAAATTCTGGCGGCGAATCGTCAAACATCAGTTTTATCTGTATTGATGAAGAAAACAATGTTTACCGTTATGTTTATTATCCGAATGACACGGTTTACAGAGGATTGACGGTAACATCTGAACTGAAATTTGACAATCCGAAAGTGCATAACATCACCGTTATCGGACTTCCGATAACAGACGGAAATGATTTTTACTATCAGTACACGGTTTCGGAAGTGAATAATACAAGCCTGTCGAAAAGGTACACCTACAACAACTTCACCCGTACCTTTGAAACAAGCAATAGTCAGTCCGGAACGATTACAAATACCGAGAAATCCATTGGATATATCGAGATTGAAAAAGATTTCAAAGTAGAAAATACCGATGGCACAAGGACGGATTTTGCAGGCAACGAAAAACTTTCTGTAAAAGATGCCTATGCAGACATCAGTTTTACTGTGAAAAACTCTCAGGGAAAATATCTCAAAGCCAATTATACAGGTC
>CADCCP010000140.1 GCA_902800005.1 uncultured Ruminococcus sp.
TGCAACCATTTTATAGCGTTCAGACTTTTGGCAATTATACGGCACAAGATATTTGCCAAACTCCGCACACTTGCCCCTGCAAAATTGGAGGGCAAAGACAAGGGAAATTTGATTTCTGTCATCACAACAGATACGGAATTATTGGAAGTTTTCTATGCACATACCATTTCTCCGATAGCGATAGCCGTTATCATGTCGGTGATTATGACCGTATTTATCGGAGTAAATTACTTGCCTGCGGCATTGTTGGCGGCTTGCGGATATGCAGTCGTGGGAATAGTGACTCCGATAGTGAACGGCAAAAAGGGCGGTTCGCTCGGCATGGAGTACCGTACAGAATTTGGAGATATGAACAGCTTTATGCTGGACTCTCTGCGTGGCATTGACGAAACAATTCAGTATAATGGCGGCAAAAATCGTCTTGATGAGATTTCAAGCCGTTCCAATAAACTTTCCGCAAAGCAGAAAAAATTGAGTAGTTTAGAGGGCAGACAAAGGGCATTGACAAACTCGGTGATATTGATTTTCTCGCTTGGAATGTTGTGTTTGATGATGTATGCAAAAAATACAGGTGCGGTAACATTTGACCAAATGCTGATAAATACAGTTGCAATGATGGGTTCATTCGGACCTGTTGTGGCATTGTCGAATCTTTCAAATAACCTTAATCAGACGCTTGCAAGCGGTGAAAGAGTGCTTTCTCTCCTTGAAGAAGAACCAATCACGACAGACATTACAGGCTGTGAGCCGACAGAGTTTGACGGAGCTGCGGCTGAAAATGTCACTTTCGGCTACGGTGACGAAACAATACTTGACAATGTAAGTATTGCATTTCCCAAAAATAAAATTATCGGTATACATGGCGTCAGCGGTTCGGGAAAATCCACACTGTTAAAGCTGTTAATGCGTTTCTGGGACACCGACAAAGGCAAAATTACTGTTTCGGGAAAGAATATTAAAGAAGTCAATACTTCGGATTTGCGTGATATGCAGGGCTATGTAACACAGGAAACCTATCTTTTCCACAGAACGATAGCCGAAAATATTGAGATAGGCAAGCCCGGTGCAAGCCTTGAAGAAATACAGGAGGCGGCTAAAAAAGCATCTATACATGACTTCATTATGTCACTGCCAAATGGCTATGATACAAAGCTCGGTGAATTGGGTGATACACTGTCAGGCGGTGAAAAGCAGAGAATAGGAGTGGCAAGGGCATTCCTGCATGATTCTCCGTTCCTGCTGCTTGATGAACCGACAAGCAGTCTGGACGCACTCAACGAAGGTGTTATTCTGAAATCAGTCAATGAAGCCGCCAAAGAAAAAACCGTAGTCATTGTATCGCACAGACAATCCACTCTCCGCTGTGCAGACGAGATATTTGAAATGTCGGCTTTGAGAAAGTCGTAAATATATTATCTGTTATCTCAAAAAAATCCTGCATTGGTTTTTGACTGATGTGGGATTTTGAGGTAACAATTGAAATAATTCAAAGGGGGAGCTATTTTTGGCAAACTCTGTTTGAAATATACGTCAAAAACTTGACATCAGGATTGTATGGTGTTAATATTAATGTAATCGGTTAGTTATAACTAACTCAAAAAATGCGGAGGAGTGACAGGTTTGAAAAAGAAAATATGGGATATATATGCACCTGTATATGAAAAATTCATGCGGGCGGATAAGAAGATATATCAGATGATGTATAAAAGAATACCGAAAGTTATCAAAAATAAAATTGTTCTTGAAATAGCGACAGGTCCCGGACTTCTTGCAAAAAATGTTGCTTATGCCGCCAAAAAGATGATTGCAACGGACTATTCTGATGGCATGATAAAAGAGGCGAAAAAAGGTAATTATCCGAAAAATCTTGAATTTGAAAAAGCGGATGCAACAAATCTGCCGTATGCCGATAAAACATTTGATGCAGTAATTATATCGAATGCACTTCATGTCATGCTGAATCCCGAGAAGGCATTGAGGGAAATTGACAGGGTTCTGAAAGATGACGGCATACTGATTGCACCAAATTTTATACACAGGGGACAAGGTTTTACAAGTAAATTATGGTCGCATATACTCAAAATTGCAGGCATTAAATTTGAACATCAGTGGACAAAGGAAGAATATATCAAATTTCTTTCCGAAAACGGCTGGAAAGTCGTTAAACAAAAAGAAATGCCTTCAAGGGTAACTATGCTTTATACGGAGTGTGTCAGAGAATGATATATGTTTTACAAAATGTGATATATTGTCTGCTGTTTATTTTGATGGTTAAAATAGGTGTCGGAAACAATGCTTTGAACGGACTGTATTTTTATCCGAAGGCTGTTCGTGAAAGAGTATATGAACTCGGTCTTACGGACAGACAGACCGTTAAAAAGAAAAAAATCATATTTATGACAGCTTTTTATATTGTCATGATGACGGCAATTTTATTGATAATAGGTCTGTGCAACAGTGTCAGGGATTTTTGGACGGCATAC
>CADCCP010000141.1:0-739 GCA_902800005.1 uncultured Ruminococcus sp.
GGTCGTTTGACCAAAGACCCCGAATTCAAGGTGAGCAGACAGAGCAATGCACAGTTCCTTGTGTTCGACCTTGCAGTAAACAAAGGCTACGGCAACAACCAGACCACAGTTTTTATCAACTGTTGTGCAAGTGAGAGTGTAAAAAATGCCCTTTCCAAAGCCAAAAAGGGTTCTCATGTTGCTGTCACGGGAGAGGATCTTCCTTTATGACGGATATTCGCAACATGAACAAAGACCTGCCCCACACATAACGGGACAGGTCTTTATTTTTTTAATTTGATTTTAAACTAACCGTACACGCCATGCACGATACCCACACACATGAATTGATTCATAGCGTTTGAAGATTGCAAATATTGTGTTGATACTCGCACGATACCCGTACATGCGAATATACTCAACGCCGGATATACAAGGTTTATGCTTCCGACAATCTTGCACGATACCCGTACATGCGAATATACTCTACATCAGGATTTACAAGTGCGTTATCTGTCGCAGCTTGCACGATACCCGTACATGCGAATATACTCAGAAACACTCGTGCCGATGCAGAACCAACAGCCCTTGCACGATACCCGTACATGCGAATATACTCCATTTCGGAGGACTACGAGTATTTATTGTACACGCTTGCACGATACCCGTACATGCGAATATACTCGTCTTACTTTGGCTTTTATCGGTCATTCTATCGTCTTGCACGATACCCGTACATGCGAATATACTCTTACACTGA
>CADCCP010000141.1:852-3312 GCA_902800005.1 uncultured Ruminococcus sp.
TTCCGCTCTATGTGGCTGTTGCAGTTCTACAAGCTTGCACGATACCCGTACATGCGAATATACTCAGCCAAAAATACGAATATCAATGTACACACGGATTACTATGTGTGCAGTTTACCTTACCGAGTGTATCTGCTGCTGAAAATTATCAGTCTTACGCATACTTTCTCGATTTTCGGACGCCAAGTCGCCCGTAAAAACAGTGCGAATACTACGGTGTTTTTATGTGAGCTTTACATTCGCACCGCTTTTCAATTCCTGTTCGATTATCAAGTCAATATCTTCTATGCTGATATTCTGACTTGCATTATAATCGGCATTACATTCAAAACCGCATTTCAGACACAGAAAATGAGCTTGTGTTGTTCTGTTACCTTTGTCGATATATCCGCATTTACTGCATCTCTGACTTGTATACTGCGGTTTTATGAGTTTGAATTTGATTCCGTTTTCTTCGGCTTTATATTTGATTTTTGTTTGAAGGTCATAGTACGTCCAATTCTTCAAAAAGCGGTTGGCATCTTTCGTAATACCTGTAAGGTCTTCCATTTGAATGACACCGCAGTTTTTCTTCAAAGCGTAATTTATAAGTGCCTTGCTGTATTTATGATTGGCGGATTCTCTGAACCTTGCTATTTTGTCACTGATATTGTAAACGGGTTTGTTACGGCATTGTATTCCGTGACCTATCCTGCCCTCTCCGCAGTTTTTGCCTTGTTTGAGGATAGAGAGTTTTCTTGATTCTACTTTTTTTCTGAAATTTTCTATTTCACCGCCATGAACGGTAAAGCGGTCATACTCTCCATATACAGATGCACACAGCGGATAGGCAACTCCCAAATCAACACCGAGAATTTTACTGCTGTCCAACAATTCATTTTTATTCGGCGAAAAAGAATAACAAAGGTTGATATACCACATTTTCTTTTTTCTGTCATATAACATATCACTTTCGGAGATTTTATACTCATTTGACAAACATCTCTGAATGATAGTTTCAGCGGAATTATCACGGATCCATAACTTGAAACGAATCATTGTACTTGCAAAATCATGTTCTTTTGCATAAGAACGGTTGACAAGATTTATGTTTGCAAAATATTGTCCGCCTATATATTCAATATGTATTGACTTATTATGTAATGATAACGGTTGATCTGATTTATAGCTGATAATGGATTTTGTTCCTTTTATTATATCTGATTTGGAATTTTTAAATTCTTTGACCGTATTTCTTGTAGTCGATGAACAATTCGCAGAATACAAGTCATTGTTATTTTTAAATTTATCATTAACATATCCGTCCAATGTATAAGATAAAATTTCCTTTTCAGACGGATAACTTCCGTGTTGCTTGTAGTAATCACTTGAAAAATTGCTGTACTCCCAACAATATTGGATAGTTTTGTTCTTTATCATACGGGTTTGATTTTGTAATTCCCACAGCAATTTATTTACATCTTGATAACTGACAAGCTCACCGTTTTTATCTTTATGTTCGGAAATTAAATAGACACGAACAACTTTGTTCATATTTAAAAATCACCTCTCATCTATGTAGATTATACCATTTATTTCAAAAAAGTCAACTATAATTTATCAATAAAATACTATGGAGCATATAGAATTTCGTGACAAGCTGAAATTGCTTGACGGTTTTGAAAAAGTGGCTTTCAATGAACCCATGCTTTCAGCCCAGAAAACCAAAGATTTCTCTGACTTGCTGAAATTCGTGGGAGATCAGGAAGTTGTAATCACTTATAAATTTGACGGCTTGGTTTGCGGATCAGAATAATTTTGAAGAATGGTGTAATTTGCTTAAAGAGCTGAATATCAGCAAGCCTGCACAGGCAAAGAAATCTTCGATTGCCGGTTTGACTATCGTTCCGACAGGTGCTCTCGTAAACTTTACAAGAGAGAGTATCAAATCGAAAATTGAAAGTCTTGGGGCAAAATGCGGAAGTTCTGTAAGCAGGAAAAACGATTATGTATTGGTCGGTGAAAAACCCGGCAGTAAACTGACAAAAGCTGTGACTTTGGGTATCAAGACCATTACAGAAGATGATTTTTTGAAAATGATAGGTGAATAAGCCGTTTTCGGCTGCAACGAGAGAAAGAGAAAATATGCCTTTAACAGACATATTTTCTCTTTTTTAAAATTACGATACCACTAATTGTGCTGTATATTTTTGAGTGCTACTCGATATTGTGACAGGATATGTACCTAATGAAGTTTTTGTTCCAACTTTCCATGTCCAAGAAACCACACCATTACTATCGGAAATCTTCGGATTTAAATCTTTTGAGTTACTTTTACCTGATTTATAAACAACATTTATTGAATATGAAGTATTAGGAATACATTATCAACAACTTAACGATTAAAGATTAGAACGCTTATTATGATGATATTTTACTTTTCTCGGGTTTTCCAGTCTTGGAGTATTATCATCATCAGGA
>CADCCP010000142.1 GCA_902800005.1 uncultured Ruminococcus sp.
TCGTCAGCGTGATTTTGCAGTCCGTTTTTCTCTCGGTATGAACAGTATCAAGTCAAAAATTCTTGCCGTCAAACATCAGGCTGATGACCTTGAATACCGCATTGATGAAATTGACAGCGGTGATGATGCCATTCATCAGCTTGCACTTCTTGTAACGGAAGAAAGAGCAAGTTTTGCCTTTGTTGCGGAAAATACAGCAAAAATTATCCGCAATGCCCTGAAAAAGATAGAATTTTTCGAGGCAAACCATGAATACGTTGTCTGGGCAATCAATACATGGGAAACATGGACGGAAAAATATAAAGTATTCAAAACGACCTACCGCAACGAAATGAAAGGCTTATGCGAAGATGACGGCATAGAAGAAGAAATCTGGCAGAAATGGTATGATGACTGGCAGTCTTTGCGTTTCAGGATTGAACAGAAAGTTCAGCCCGTTATTGAAAGAGAACTTCGTGGACGAATTGCAATGCTCCATGAAGATGAAATCTCCGTTGCACAGCAGATTATTGCAGAATTGGAAGTTTACAGGAATGCTGTCGATAAATTTTATCGTGAAGAACGCAAGGGAATTTATCAGAATTTTGTATTTCAGTCCGGCGGTGACATTCAGGACAAACTTGAAACGGAAAATAAGCTTTATAAACTGACTGCAAATTTTCAGAGTGCTTTGCAGAGTATCATTTTCAACTGTACAAAGGCTGAGGACAGAATTTTTATTTTGAACTGGGCAAATGATTTGCTTGATATTCAGATAGATGATATTCTTGCCTTGATTTCCGACAATGACCTTGACAGCATTTCAGATACCATTTTATCGGAATTTTCACGGCTCAAACAGAAAAATTATGAAATTTATCTGGCAGATGCCAAATCTTATGCCGAAGAACAGGCAAGACGTGATAAACAATTCAATTCTCTGCTGTTCAAGATGAGAAAAGGATTGTCCGCCAAATAAGGAATAATGACATGATAATAAACAGAGATGGACCTATTTCAAATTACCCTTTCATTGACGTGACAGATTATGCCGTTAAAGAAGAATGGGTACAAAAAACACCCGTCAAGGGCGATCATATCCGTGTAATGCGTATCGGAGGATTATATGCACATCACGGCATTTATGTTTCCGATGAAGAAGTGATTCACTTTACGGGAAAAGACAGTGACAGCGTTCTTGACTGGTCAAAATGTGAGGTCATAAAAACAGACCTTTCCGCATTTCTGAAAGGCGGTACACTGCAAGTCAAGGAATACTCTGATGAAGAATTTCAGGATTTGTATTCCCCCGATCAGATTGTCATATATGCACGTTCCTGCATAGGAGATAAAGGTTATCATCTCGCATTCAATAATTGTGAACATTTTGCGAATGTATGTACACTCGGAAGATTTCGCAGTCAGCAGGTTGAAAGAGTTTTATTGGGTAAAATGCCAAATGAGGAGGATAAAAGAAATATGGGATTTTTTGGAAAAGCAATAGGTTGGGTGAAAAGTTTATTTGGAGGAGGCTCATCAGGAGGAGGCGGCAGCCGTTCAACTACTACATATGAACCCGACAAAGTAAAAGTTGCCCAGATTGAGGCAGATACAAAAATCAGACTTGCCAATATGGAAACAGAACGAATTGAAGTGATGAAACAGGCAAGACTGGATATTCTTGAATATGAAACACAAAGTCAGATTGCTTTGGAACAGGCGAAAGCACAGGGACTTGGAGCTATGGCACAAATGATAATTGCCATGCAGGATAAGCTGAATGAAATTGCCGAAAAGCGTTTGCAAATCATTGAAAAGGGCTCTATACCGGTTATCAAGGATATTGAAACATTCTATGATGAAATCGGTGATAAGATTCAAAAAGACAATGATTTATATAACCGTGAAAGACTGCCTGCACTTCTTGAAATTTTGCAGCATTATGAACCGGGAACCGTACCTTATGAAATTTATTCCCAACAGATTCAGGATGACAGAAAAATGCAGCAGCAACACTATATGAAACAATTGGAAGCTGTTTCTGAACGTCAGTCAATGGTTATTTCCGGATTTATTTCAAGTAAAGAGAAAATCATCGAACAAACCGGACAAATTACACAAGGGATACTGGATTCTGTTCAGGCTCAGGTATTAAGTCTGAATTCCAATATACAAAATGCTGCACAACTTCCTGATAAAACGGGACCGGCATTAGCTTTGCCAAGTGAAACTTAATAGAATTTTCATCGAGGACAGTTCCAAAGAAAGATATGCTTTGACATTGTCCTCTTTCTTCCGGCAAGGGAAGTCCAGAGGGGAAAGCTCTGGCACACTTACTTATGGAGCTTTGCGAAATAAGTATAGTGTGTTAGACTTTGCCCTCTTGATTTTCCTTGCCTGCTGTGCTATAATGGGGCAAAGTCTTTTTCGTGCAGCTACGCTGCACCCACTACGGAGTTGTAGGTTTACAGTTACACAACCGCAGAGAACGTGAACACAGCAACTCTAATCCCGACATAGACCGCAGCCGTTCTGCATTGAATTACAGCTTGACAGACAATCGTACCATGAACTACAACAAACTTATTGATGAACGTCTGAAACAAGCATACAAGGGCAAGAAAGCCATCAGAAAAGACGCTGTACGAATGTGTGAAATGTTGTTTACATCAGACGGAGAATTTTTCAATCGTATATCTGAACGGGAACAGCGACAATTTTTCCTTGACTGCTTTGAATTTGCGGCTCAAAGATACGGCAAAGAAAACATTATTGCTGCAACCGTACATCTTGACGAGGCTACACCGCATTTACACCTTGATTTTGTTCCCCTGACACCTGACGGCAGACTGTCGGCAAAGGAAGTATTCGGCAACAGACCGCAGTTACAGCAGTTACAAGATGATTTTTTCAGTACCGTATCGAGTAAATACGGACTTGAACGAGGTCAGAGAGCAGATATTGAAAACAAGGAACGTCCCCGAAAACACCTTGAAACAGCCGATTATAAAGAGAAAATCGCCAAAGAACGCACCCAACGGGCAGAACAGGTCATTCAATCAGCCAATCAGAGAATACAGGAAGTTGAGCAGGAACAGAGAGCAGCAGAACAACATCTTCAAGACCTGAAAGGAAAAGTCCTGAAAGCCGAAGAAGT
>CADCCP010000143.1 GCA_902800005.1 uncultured Ruminococcus sp.
TGATAGGCATTGAAAAAGTTATAATTGCATGGCAAATATTTTTTTGATGACTGTATAAATACTTTCATACCCCACACCTTTTACCTTTCAAAAATCACATTCATCAACTGTACCCGTCAATTCAGTCCATCTTGCATATAAAAATTTTGCGTATAAAACATCATTCAAGCCATAACATCCTATTGAATAACCATCATTCATTTCCACTAAAAGCGTTCTCCCATCACCCGTAACACCGAAATCCAAAGTATAAGCCGACGGAAAATCAACACATTTTTCAACAGCCTGTTTAATGGTATCTCTACTGCAAGTAATTGTTTTATCTCCCTTGTAATGCTGTATCCCAATAATTTCTCCATTCAGGATAAAACAACGCCATTCCGAAAGAAAATCTACCACTTCACTGCAAAGCATTTGTGTTTCACCGTTTAAATTGTTGTATTCACTCAAATCCTTATCAGAATTTATAACCATTCCTTGTGCAATTTTTTCTTCAACAGGCTTTGCAAAAAACGGCATTTTCTCATTATGCAAGTTTTTCAATTCGGTTGTCCATATACGTCTGCCTAAAAGATAATTTAATTCATCAGGATAATTATAATTTTCGGTCTTTATTCCATATTCATCTAAAACTGCACTCATTATCAGCATACCGCCTACAACTATATCCTGTCTTTTACGAAAAGCAATTTCTTCATTTGTCGTAAAAAGCACACACTCAAATCCAAGTTTTTTAAAGCCGTTATAAGCCACTTGACATTCTTCGTTCCATGGTTTTCCACGAAAAGAATGTATAAATGCGTATCTTTTATTTCTTTTCATTCAAAAATCACATCCATAAGTCTGTAAAAGTTATGTATATCCTGATTGTCGGAAAGTCCCGATACCTGCCCGTCACCTGCTTCTATGATTTTCCATGTACCGTCTGAAAGTTCCGCATAATCAACTGTATAAAACGGACTCGGCAAATTTCTGTATTTTTCGATAAATTTTTTCGGCGGTTCGGCTGTATAACAGGGCTGTCCCGAATTTCTGCTTACTGTTGCAATCTGATGATTCATATAAAACACTCTGTATTCATTCGTTTTATTGCCGTACAGTTTCAAATCAAGATACTCTTTTATGCAAATTCCGCCTGTATATAATTCTCCTCTGTACTCCAAGAATTTTTTCATAAGCCTATTAAATTCATCTTCCTCTATATTACTGCTGATATATTTCGGAAAATCTGTTCCTTTCACGGATTTCACATAGTCCTTTATCATAAATTTATCGAAAGTATTTTTTATTTCCTGCAAATCAATTTTATTTATATCACTATATACAAGCATTTTTGCAGTATCTTCCCGCAATTCAGGATATATATTCGGAAAAGAATGAAATTTTGCATACTCATTCGGTGCAGTCATAAGCTGAATGTTTTTCCTTTGAAGTTCACGGTAAAAAATTTCATAAATTTCGGGTTTCATCATCCAGCCCCTGTAAATCGTATCGGTCAAGGCATCAACCCTGTAATTTAATTTCAGCTTTCCCTCGGCTATCCATTCATCATAAGAAAACAACAGTATTTCAAAATTTCCGTTACTCAATACAGTTTCATATTCATTTTTTAAACTTTCATCAACTTTATTTATATCAAAATAATCTGACGGAAAAAGTATCATTTTCATATTGCTCACCTGTTTTTATATATTGAAGTCAACTTTGCCGTTTTCAATATGATAAACTGCACCGACTACTTTTAAGCCGTGTTCTTCTTCCTGATGTATCTCAAAGCTGTTTTCAATAATTTCCATGCTATGCTTCACATTCAAACAACAGGCTTTGTATTCATCTTTTTCATCACCAATAGCTTTCTTTATCTCGTCAGTGATAAACTTGATATACCCATCAGGATTGTGATTGACAGCGGCGTCAACCGCCCCACAGTGATTATGTCCAAGTACAACTATCAGTTTCACTCCCAAGTGATGTGCCGCATACTCCACCGAACCAAGCTGATGGTCGTCCATGACATTTCCGGCAACTCTGATAACGAACAAATCCCCTATCCCTGCATTGAAAATACTTTCAGGTATCACCCTCGAATCCGAGCATGAAATAATAATCGCATAGGGGTGCTGACCGTTTTGGAAAGTATCCTGTCTTTTCAAAAGGGATATATCACCGTTATTTTCACCTTTCAGATATATTTCATTTCCCTGTTTCAATTTGGCAAGTGCCATTTCTGCATTAAGCATAATTGTTCTCTCCTTTAAAATTTTTTAGTTTCTCACAAAGAATAAATATCATTTTATATACCTGAATTTGTAAATACAAATTTTTGTGATTTTATTATAAAACAAAAAATGATAATTTACAACATCATTGTGTATATTTGAATTCATAAAAAATAATGCACAAATCTCGATTTACA
>CADCCP010000144.1 GCA_902800005.1 uncultured Ruminococcus sp.
AAGCAGGAGCATTTACAAATATATTTATATAACAGACCGTTTAATTTGATATTATATAAAACACCCGAAATTTTATTTTTTCGGGTGTTTTTTGATACTACTTTAAATACATTTATTTTGATACAAGAAAAAATTTTGGAAAAGGCTATATTTCGGAAAAATACGGTGCAGTCCCATGCATGACATCATTACATTGTAATGATACGATATAAAATGTACAAATGAGCTGAGAGGAATCCAGAGGAGTGTGGTGAAATGAAAACTGTCAAAAGCAAAATATGGATAATATTGACAATATTAGTCTTGTTTGTGATACTCGGTCAAATAACAGTCCAAAATATCAGATATGCGGGAAATTTTGATGACAGCATGGATTCTGTTACAATGCTTTTCGGTGAATATTCGATAGACGGCGGAGAGTGGAAGTCAATAAAAAATGATGAGCCGATCAATGAATGTTTCCGTAAGGTTGTATTCAGGGGAAAATTGATAGATGTTTTTGATTATTACAACAAGCTGTTCATTTTGTCAAAAAATGTATGGTATTCTCTTAAAACGGAAGACGGAATTGAGATAACATCAAATGATCCTTATGATTATTCCGATATTTATGACGGTGAACTTCAGCCCGAAGAAAAAATGCTGAATACTCCGGGTTTTTTGGTAAATGAAGTTTACATTGACCTTGCAAAAGATTATATCGATAAAGATGTTATATTGGAAGTTGAATATCCGTATAGGCTTGCATCGGAAAGTTTTTCGGAATGTTTTTCTGCCGTATATACACATACGGAAGGTCTGTATCTGATATTTTTCTTTAAGGTTCTGCCGTGGGAACTGATATTCTTATTGATATGCTTTTTCGGAATATTCTTTTTTCCCATTGCAAGCGGACTTCTCGGAAAAATAAATTTCAAATATCTCACTTTCGGAGCATTATGTTTTTTTGCGGGACTTTATCTCATAATGCATTTTGCAAGCAATTATTTGAATTTATGGATAAGGGATCGAGCCGTGTGCATGATGACTGACAAAATGACGGTATATTTGTGTTATTCTGCCGTAATGATATATTTGACGATGCTTTTCAGCCGAAGGACACCTAAAATAATTTCTTCCGTCATGTCGGTGATATTCATTTTTGCAGTGGTCACTGCAATGATAAAAAATCTGAAAGCGGTAGGTGCGGAAAAAGCCGTTGTGCATACATATAATGCACTTTCGGTCAATCCCGATGTGCTTGACTGTGACTATTATCGTTTCAAGGAACTCGATGCAGGAGTGGTAAATGCTTATCAAAATGAATATATGAGCCAATATTATTGGGCTGATTTTCTGTATGACGACCAACTTTTATAAAAAAACGGCAAGTCTGAAAAAAGACTTGCTATTTTTTTATTTGTGACATACTCCCCCGCCTACGCTACGCTTAGAGGCGGGGGACTTCTTGCCCATTTAGGTTAAAATTTTTGTCCGAAAGTTGTCATACTCTGTATGATATACTGTGTTCAGAAACAAAACCTGATAGAAAATCAAAGGAGATAATCACTATGAAAAAGGTAAACAAAAGCATAAAGACAAAATTGACAGCACTTGCACTTGCAGCAGTAACGGCTTGCTCAGTAGGAGCTAAGTCACCCCCGCAGCCGCTTTGACCAGCAATATCCCGTCAGTATCAAGCATGGAGCAGCTCGCAGTTGAGCAGATCAAATCCGAAGCAAAAGAAGGATTTGAAGATATAAAACAGCTTGTCAGCAAACTGAGCGATGAAGATATTGCAATGATCAAGAAACTCGTTATAGAAGCGGTCACAGCTTGTGTCGGAGCGTTTTTACCCGGCGGAAAAGTCATTGCACCGGCTCTCAAAGCAGTTGCAGGAAGTGCTTTCGGCGATAAAGAACTCACAATTGACGAGATAGAAGAAAACATCAACGGCTTGTATGGCAGAATAGACCGCTTTGAGAAAGATATGCAGAATGAACTTAAAAATATCATTTCGATAGAGAATTTCGACTATTCCATATTCACACCGTACAATTCCGAGATCGAAGGCATCGTAAAGGCTATCAAAACTGTAAAACAGTCCTCAAACTACACCACAAAACAGAAGATAGCTATTATAGCAGCTCAGATTGACAGCGACATTGAGTGGAAAAAGGGAAATTCACCTTTTGTAGGCTTCACCAATGTTTCCAAAAAACTCAACAACTCAAATCTCATTGACGGAAACGATATGTTCACAACCGTCTACAATTACTTCAAATAGCGTTCAATGTTCAGCGGAGAGGCTATCGACAAGGCAAAACCGATACTTGACGGCATAATGAAAAACTACATGGCAGGCTATACCATACTTCTCGAAT
>CADCCP010000145.1 GCA_902800005.1 uncultured Ruminococcus sp.
AGACGATTACGCAGAGCTTTTCTTGGAAAAGTATTGTCCTGATGCACTTAAAACACCCATTAAAATAAATCCTGAATCCGTGAAACTCAAAAGAGCGATAAGTCTAAAAGGCTGAGTACAAGCCGAATACGAAGCTAAAAAACACATTCTAAACGCACCAAAAAGGTGCAGAAAAAATGTCAAAAACCCGCATTTTGTGCTATAATAAACATAGATAAAACTGGTATAGGATGTGGCAAAAATGAGTTTTGACAAAATCATTTACAGACTTACAGATAAGAGAATACCATCGGCTACAGGGATAGGACTTGTAGGTGATATTCTTGACCATGCGGGGTTTCAGGAGCAGTTCCGTAATGTCAGATCGGAGAGAAAACGATCCCGCAAGCAGATAGATTGCGGTGCGATAATGACAACATTCATCGGACTGCTTTGTATGGGTAAGTCTGATTTTGACGCTATTGCAGAATTTCAGAATGATGCCGCATACTATCAGACAGCTTTGCATCTCAAAAAAGATTTTCCGTCATCCGCAACACTTCGTCAGAGAATGGACGAGATCGGAAAAACACAGCGTGATCAACTTTTGAACTTCAATACACGTCTGCTGAAAAGCAATTATATCGAGCCGACAGCATTGAAAAACGGCATGATACCTTTGGATATGGATGTTACTCCGATGGATAATTCCAACACCAAAAAAGAAGGAGTTTCCTTTACCTACAAGAGATTCATGGGATATGCTCCGATGATGGCATATATCGGCAAAGAGGGTTATCTTGTAAACACTGAGCTTCGTGAAGGAAAACAGCATTGTCAGAACGGTACACCGGAATTTTTGCGTCAGACTATGAAGCTTTGCCGCAAAATAACCGACAAGCCTGTTCTTGTCCGCCTTGATTCAGGCAATGATGCTGCCGAAAATGTTGGTATTCTGCTTGAAAACGGTGCTTATTACGTCATCAAAAGGAATCTTCGCAGGGAAGACAAAGCCGAATGGGCTGAAAATATAAGATCGTGGTGTAAGGATATCCGTGAGCCGCGGGAGGGTAAAAAGGTATATGTCGGCAGCACCTTCAAAGATATTTTCTACACAACAGAAGATGGTGAACAAAAAAGTATTTGCAACCGCATTGTTTATGAAATGATCGAGCGTGATTCATCTCCTGACGGTCAGATTTTTCTTGAACCGGAAATCGAACTCAATATGTTCTGGACAAATCTTGGAGAAAGTGATCAAGAGATCATTGATCTCTACCATGCTCACGGTGAATGCGAGCAATTTCACAGTGAAATCAAGACTGATATGGGTGTAGAGCGTCTGCCATCAGGTAAGTTTGACACAAACGAGCTGGTTCTTGAACTCACTATGATCGCTTACAACATCCTGCGTATGCTTGGGCAGGAAACGATCAATCAGGGTAAAGCTCCGTCTAAAAAAATTGTCAATCGTAAACGCATTCGTACTGTCATTCAAAATATCATTCATTTTGCCGGTCAGCTTACAAAACATGCCCGTCAACTGTTTCTTTCTATCAGCAGAAGCAATGCTTGGACTAATGCCTTCTGGGGACTTGTTCATCGATTTTCTCCTTGTTGAGTTTCACGGATTCAGGTATAAAAAAACAACAGTAACAAGTTTAGACAATAACTGTTCAATCTCGTTGCTGTTGACTTATACGCTATGTACCAATACCCTAATGTGAAGCCTTTGAATATTATAACTGCCTGCCGTAATACTTTCTACGCAAGCAATGCCCTCTTTCCCGATAACCGTTCAATTTAGTATAGTATCCTATGTTACCGTTTCAGAAAAGAAGCTTTTGGATTGTTATCGCATAATGCTACAAGATTTAGATGATGCACGGTAAGCTTTCTTGAAAACATTATCATAATCAATTTGTGTCAGGGGCTCCTTGAAAAATGCTCTGCCACTTTTCTTTTTCAGTTACAATTCTATTGACAAACCGCAATTCACAACTTATAATAAGCACAGTTAACATTTATTCCATTTGCTTCGGCAAGTGTGTCCTGCTTAGCTCTGGACGGTATCGTATGAGTACCATATCAAGAGTTCCTCTTGAGGTACGGCAGCTGTGTTTTGGCACAGCCGTAATTATGTCAGTTGCTTTGGCATCAGACCACGCATACAGGTGTACTGTGCCTGTTCATAAAGATAAATAGTGCATCAGCACATAACAAGGGCTGTAAGTTCGTTTGAAAAGAATGAATTTACAGTCCTTTTTTATTTTTCATGTAAAAATGAGCGTCAACAAAGACCTATCGAAAAGAAAAGTCTTTCGTTGACGCTCTTTTTTAATATATTTTTTAGAAAGAAGGATTTCAAAAATGGCAGCAACAG
>CADCCP010000146.1 GCA_902800005.1 uncultured Ruminococcus sp.
GGCGGCTTATATCGCAGGTGTGGACAGAGTGTTCCTCATGGGCGGCGCACAGGCAGTGGCAGCCCTTGCCTATGGTACGGAAAGCGTACCGAGAGTGGATAAAATCGTGGGACCGGGCAATATCTTTGTGGCAACGGCGAAAAAACTGCTGTACGGCGTTGTCGATATCGACATGATCGCAGGACCGAGTGAAATTTTAGTGCTTGCCGATGAGAGCGCCGATCCGAAATTCCTTGCCGCCGATCTCATGTCACAAGCCGAACATGACCGTCTGGCATCCGCGATCCTCGTGACAACCTCGGAAACACTGGCGAATGCAACAGTAAAAGAACTGGAGCGTCAGGTGCAGACGCTGGAGCGCAGGGAAATTATTCTGGAATCCCTTGCAAACTTCGGCGTCATCATCATCTGCGACTCTATGGATAAGGCGGTAAAGATGGCAAACGACCTTGCGCCCGAACATCTGGAAGTTTGCTGTAAAGATCCGCTGGAATATGTCGGTAAATTAGACAACGCAGGTTCGGTGTTCCTCGGCAACTATTCGCCCGAACCGCTCGGAGATTATTTCGCAGGGCCCAACCATGTTCTCCCCACCAGCGGAACGGCACGTTTCTTCTCGCCGCTTTCTGTTGACAGCTTTGTCAAAAAATCGAGCTTCATCTATTATACGGACGACGCCCTGAAAGCGGACAAGGACGATATCATCCGCTTTGCCAACACCGAAGGTCTGACCGCACACGCAAACTCGATCATCGTCAGATATGAATGACGCAGGACGCTGTGCTTAGAGGGAGGAATATTAAGTAATAGAATACATTGACAAAAGTGCAAAAATGTGTTAATAAAAATTCTGTATGAAGTTTAATACAACCATAGTGGTAGTAAATAATGAAGAATTATCGCCACAGGAAGAACTTGTACAAGATATTGTTTCAATACTCCATGTGTTCTCCTGTAGGTTGTATGGGCTTCGTAAGTATAAGAAACAAATAGAAAGGGATGAAGATATTGCTAAAGAGCTTCAAAACGGAAATCAACCCGACAGCAGAACAGAAACATAAAGTCAACAGAACTATTGGTACTTGCAGATTTGTTTATAACTTTTATTTGGCACATAACAGAAAGATTTATGAACAGGAAAACAGATTTGTTTCGGGATATGATTTTTCAGTATGGCTCAATAACGACTATATCCCTAATAATCCCGAATTTGCATGGATAAAGGAAGTCAGCAGTAAATCCGTAAAGCAGAGTATTATGAACGCTCAGAAAGCATTTAAAAATTTCTTTGATAAAAAAGCAAGTTTTCCAAAATGGAAGAAGAAAAATAATTCAGATGTAAAAATGTATTTTGTCAGAACAGACAGTAAAGCAATGATTTTCTGTGAACGACACAGGCTTAAAATTCCTACACTTGGTTGGGTAAGGCTGAAAGAAAAGGGCTATATCCCGACTTCAAAAGACGGATATATCATAAAAAGCGGTACTGTTTCATGTAAGGCAGGAAGATACTATGTGTCGGTACTCATTGAAATGCCTGAAAATGAAAAGCCTGTTTTGAATAATTTTGGAATAGGTGTAGATTTGGGTGTCAAGGATTTTGCTGTTTGTTCAAACGGCAAGGTTTACAAAAATATCAACAAGAGTTCTCACATAAGGAAACTTGAAAAGAAGTTAAACCGAGAACAACGCAGACTTTCGAGGAAATACGAAAGCCTTAAAAAATCAAAAAATAATTTGAAAGGAGAAGTTACTCGGCAAAATATCCGTAAACAAAAACTGAAAGTACAGAAACTTCATCATAGACTTGACTGTATCAGAACAGATTATATCAACAAAGCGATTTCCGAGTTGGTGAAAACCAAGCCAATGTGGATAACACTTGAAGACTTGAATATCAGGGGAATGATGAAGAACAGACATCTTTCAAAAGCAGTTGCACAGCAGAAGTTTTTTGAGTTCAGAACAAAGCTGACAGAGAAATGCAAAGAATACAGCATTGAATTAAGACTTGTTGACAGGTTTTATCCGTCAAGCAAACTTTGTTATAACTGTGGTTGTGTGAAATCTGACTTGAAATTATCAGACAGAATTTATGTTTGTTCAGAATGTGGTTATATGGCTGACAGAGATTTCAATGCAAGTCTGAATTTGAGAGATTGTTTAACTTATCAAATCGCATAAACAAGCAATGATAAGTATGTACCGTAGGCTATACGGGAATTTACGCCTGTGGAGTGTCACACAAACGATGGTAGCTTTGGCAAAGTCGGATACGATGAAACAGGAATTTTCTCAATATGGGTATATTTGTCCATATTTTGAGTAGCAGGAATGA
>CADCCP010000147.1 GCA_902800005.1 uncultured Ruminococcus sp.
ATGTCAGTAAAAATAAATGCTCTCGAATTGGAAAACGTCAAGCGTATCAAGGCAGTCAAAATAGAACCTGCAAAGAACGGTCTGACGGTGATTGGTGGCAGGAACAATCAGGGTAAGACCTCTGTACTTGACAGTATCGCATGGGCATTGGGCGGCAACAAATACAAACCGTCAAATGCAGAGCGTACAGGTTCCGTGATACCGCCGCATTTGAAGATAGTTCTCGACAACGGCATGATCGTTGAGAGAAGCGGCAAAAACGGCAGTCTGAAAGTTACAGATCCATCGGGCAATAAGTCGGGACAACAGTTACTTGACTGCTTTATTGAACAGCTTGCCCTTGATTTGCCAAAATTCATGGCTATGTCATCAAAGGAAAAGGCGAATGTCCTGTTAAAAATCATCGGTATCGGTGACAAGCTGTATGAACTGGAAACGGCTGAACAGAAATTTTATAATCAGCGTGTGACGATTGGCAGGATAGCAGACCAGAAACAAAAGTATGCCAATGAACTTCCCATGTACAACAATGTTCCGCATGAACCTGTTTCGGCAGGGGAGCTTATACGGCAACAGCAGGATATACTTCAAAAGAATGCCGAAAATCAGATGAAAAGAGATAACCTTGCAAAACTGGAAGATACGGCAAATGATCTGCAAATTCAGATAAACGCATTGAGCAGACAGCTTACAAAGACGCTTGCCGACCTTGAAACTGCGAGAAAAGATACAGCATATCTGAAAGATGAAAGTACCACCGAATTGGAAGAAAATATCCGCAATGTTGATGAACTCAACAGAAAGATAAGGGCAAATTTGGAAAGAGAAAAAGCGGAGCTTGATGCAGAATCCTATGTAAAGGAATATGAAACTCTGACGGAAAGCCTTGAAAATGTCAGGAAACAAAAAAGTGACCTGCTCAACGGTGCGGATATGCCGCTGCCTGAACTTTCTGTGAAAGACGGCGAATTGACATACAACGGTTATCAGTGGGACAGTATGAGCGGTTCGGAACAGTTGAAAACGGCAACAGCGATTGTCCGTAAACTCAATCCGAAATGCGGATTTGTTCTTCTTGATAAATTGGAGCAGATGGACACCGATACTTTGAATGAATTCGGAGAATGGCTCGAAAAAGAGGGCTTGCAGGCGATAGCAACGAGAGTTTCAACGGGTGATGAATGTTCCGTTATCATCGAAGATGGCTATATCAAAGAGGAAAACATAAAACCAACAGAAACAAAGAAATGGAAGGCAGGAGAATTCTAAATGAATATCACGAAAGGTAAAATCAAGTCTGCTTTGAAAGTTGTCGTATACGGACAGGAGGGTGTAGGCAAATCTACATTTGCGTCAAAATTCCCGAATCCCGTATTCATTGACACAGAGGGCAGTACAAAACAGCTTGACGTTGCAAGGTTTGATGCACCGACTTCATGGGAAATGCTTTTACAGCAAGTCGATTACATCAAGAAAAACAATACAGGCTTTCAGACGCTTGTTATTGATACGGCGGACTGGGCGGAAAAACTCTGTATCAAAAAAGTTTGCAGTAAGGCTCAGAAAGACGGCATTGAAGATTTCGGCTGGGGCAAGGGTTATGTCTATGTGCAGGAGGAATTCGGCAGACTGCTCAACAGTCTTGAAGAAGTCGTGCAGAGAGGAATCCATGTTGTCGTTACGGCTCATGCAAAGATGAATAAAGTGGAACAGCCTGATGAAATGGGTGCTTATGACAGGTGGGAATTGAAACTCACAAAGCAGTGTTCCCCTATGCTGAAAGAATGGGCGGATATGCTTTTGTTTGCGAATTACAAAACATTTGTCGTAAAGACCGATGACAAGAAATACAAAGGTCAGGGCGGTCAGCAGAGAATTGTTTATACAACGCACACTGCCTCATGGGACGCTAAAAACCGTTTCGATTTGCCTGATGTGATTCCGCTGGAGTATGCACAGATAAAGCATATCATTGAACATACCGTCAGCGAACCGCCTAAAAAGGAAGAAATCCCCGTTGCACCGCCTGTTCCGAAAGAGGAAAACAAAACTCCCCTTGAAAATCTCATTGAAGATTTCAAAGCAAACGACATTCCCGTGACGGAAATAAAAGTACAGCTTGTGAACATTCCCGAATACGTTCCGAAAGCCCTTGCCGATTTGATGAGGGCAAATCAGGTATCCGTTGAAGATATCGAAAATGTCGTTGCACAGAGGGGCTATTTCCCGAAAGGCACACCGCTCAAAGATTATCCGTCGGATTTCATAGAGGGCTGTCTGATCGGGGCATGGGAACAGGTATATCAA
>CADCCP010000148.1 GCA_902800005.1 uncultured Ruminococcus sp.
GAAAGGCAACCGTCCGGATATAGATCATGGGGAGGGGGATTATGTAGTTGTTTCGGCAAAGCTCGAAAACGGCAGATATATCCCCGATTTCACGGACAGCGGGAGAATTGTCAACGGCACGATTTTTGACAAGATTTATAAAGAGTACAAGTAAATTTATGTAATGCCGACAATATGAAAGAGAGATTATTATGAAATCTGTAAAAATGACTTTATACCCCGTACAGACGCTTTGTGTACCGTTTGCACATTTTAATATTTTGCAAGGTTTGGCGTATCGCCTTATGTCAGGTGATAAAGACCTTGCCGCCGAAATACATGACCGTTCTTTCTCTGACAAAAAAGCTTTTAAATTCTTCTGTTTCACCGACCTTGAGGGGCGTTATACCATTCGCAATAAAATGCTTGTGTTCAATGACACGATTTCATGGGAGATACGTTCAGCCGATGACCGTATCATTGATGCTGTTGTGAAGTTTTTGCAGGGTGTCAGTGAAATAGAGGTAAACCGTAATAAGTGTATGTTGCTGTCTTACGAGATAAGAGAAAAGCATTTTAATACAGATGTGGCATATATCAAGATGTCTACACCGATAGCCGCAATAAATACGAGATGTTCTACGGCACACCTCTCACGGAAGAAATCGTGATAGAGTGTGACGAGCCGTCCGACAATGACAAATGCGTTACACATTATAAAAATCATGTCATCAACGCATGGTACGGCACTTATCGCATACAGGCTCCTGCACAGGTTTTGGAGATGATATGGCATATGGGTATCGGAAGTAAAAATTCCACAGGTTTCGGAACTTTTAACGAACTTTGATTTTTACCTTTCCCATTAGAGCAAAATAAAAACCCCTCTGAGTTTGTAATTAACTCGGAGGGGTTTTTTTGATGTTTTTGTGTGTATAATATACATAATTTGACTATAAGTTTAAAAAATTGATATTTTCTGACTTGACCTACATGAAACCATGTTATATAATATGAACAAAGTTAAATATTGACGAAAAAACTGTATAGGAGGGTAAAAATGGAAGGATATAGTTTTCAAAAGGTGTACAGTCTGACACCGCACTCACCGTTGATACATTTTCAGTGGGATATTGACGGTGCAACTCTGAGAGCCACAGAAGTAAAACCCAAACTTGACAGATATATCTTTAAACACCGTAAGGATATTCCGGAAGAGTGGATAAGGAATGATGTCAACGGCAAAGTATCTCTTGACTACAAAATGAGAATAGTTGCAACGGAAAATAATGATACTATTCAACTTGGCAGAAATACTCCGTATGACATCTACTATGGCAATATGGGTGATAATGCACAAGTTAAAAAGGGTGTCATGAACAAGGCAAAACTGACTATCAGTTGTTTTCACGAAAAGTTGCTGGATTATATTGATAAGATAATCGGCGATTTCTTTATTGTGACAAATTTCGGTACTATGCAGAGCAAGGGTTTTGGTTCATTTACGGTTGACGAGAAAGACGATAACAATAATCACGATTATATTTGTGATTTACTGAAAAACGAATATACAGATAAAGGAAAATGCTATATGTTCCAATCTGAACATGGAAAAACTTTCAAACAGATAAAAGCTGTTTATTCGCTTATGAAATCGGGAATCAATTTTTCGAGAAGTTATCATCGTTCAATGCTGTTTGAATATGCACACAATATGAAAGTTAAAGGCAAAATTGTAAACATGGGGAATGAAAAAGCATGGATGAAGCAAAAGAAAATCTCTCCTGCCCTCAACAGATCGGGACGTTACAAACCGCAGAAGGATACTTACAGTCGTTATGTCAGGGCATTGCTTGGAATTGGTGAAACAATTGAATATCAGGATAACGGTCCCAAAGTCAAAGTTACCATCAAGGAAACTTCAGGAACCGTTGAAAGACTGGATTCTCCGATACTTTTTAAAGTGATAGGAGATACTGTTTATTTCGTAGGGCGTAAACCGAATGAAGAAATTTACGGCAAGACCTTTTTGTTTTCTTCAAAAATGGGAAGAGGAAGATTGAAAGTTCCCGATAAAAGTGAATTGCCCCCAAATTTCATGAATGAGTTTATGACTTATTCTTTCAAAGAATTAAAGAATTGCAAAAGAGATTTCAGAGATATTGCAAATATAATTTTGAGGGAGGTATAGAAATTGTCTGAAAATAATTACATAGCCGTGACGATAGGACCGGTACTTGATACAATTAACCTTGCATCAAGCCCGTCTGCACTGTGGGCGGCAAGCTACATGATGTCAATGCTTTCTAAAAATATCTGTTCGTCACTCGTTGACAGCGGTATTCCCGAAACTGATATTGTATCCCCTTATTTCGACAGGAATGACAAATTGATTTACCGTAATGATGGAGTAGGACTGTTTCATGACAGGGTTATCTTTAAAGCGGATAATTTTGACATTACCAAGTTCAATGATATAAAAAAAGATGCCATAACAAGAACAGCATATTTATTTGGATTTGAAGAAAAAGATATTCCGTATTTTGAAAATTACTTTCTTGTATCGGCGGTACTTTTGGAAAGCAGTTCAAGTCCCATTATGGACAGCGGTAAAATACTCGACTGCATGGAACTTTCAAAAAGGTTTGTCAGCAAACAGCCAAGCAACCCGATATTGAGCGTATATAATTCGGAGGCGTCTGATGACAGCAGAAATGCCGAGATAATAAAGCGTGTTAAAAATATAGGACTGAAAAATTGGCAGTTGTTTGATGAAAACCGCAGAAAAGGAATTATCCGTTCCATTCCCGATATTGCCAAAGGACATAGTAAGGGTGATCTG
>CADCCP010000149.1 GCA_902800005.1 uncultured Ruminococcus sp.
TATCAAAATAGAACGAGCCTGCAAATCTGCAAGCTCTGCCTGATAATAATATTCATTTGTGGCTGTATTCTTGCGAATGATACAGCCCTGAAACATATAATCAACACCATTATACTGAACAACAGTGTTGAGGTTTGCCTTAACTTCTTTGGTGTCCACTTTTCATCACTCCATTAAAAAATTTTTATTTTTACAATCTCCATTTTTGAATCAAATATGTTATAATACACTGGAAGGGACTGATTCTTATGGATAATTATAAAATAGCAGTAGCCTTGTGGAAACAACGGCATATTTCTAACGATGCTGAACTTTCAGAGGCTCTCAACGGTCATGCCATTAAATTTGCATATCATTCAGGCAGGATTGAAAATGAGCATATTACTTTTCATGATACAAGAGAAATATTCGACCATGACGGTGTAACTTCATATACCGGTGATCTCCGTACCTTGTTTGAAATAAGAAATGCCAAAGATGCCAATGAACTTCTTTTGACGGCCTTTAACGAAAAACGTGAACTGAATACAGAACTGATAAAAGAATTTCAGTACAGGCTTACACAAAATACCTATGATACAAGACGTTATCGATTAGGAGAACGTCCGGGAGAATTCAAACTTCATGATTATGTGACCGGTAATGAAGAAGTAGGAGCTGCTCCGGAAGATGTTGCTGACAAAATAGAGGAGTTGCTTTCCGAATTGAAAGATATTCCTGATGACAAAATTTTGACCGCAGCAGCATATTTCCATGTAAAGTTTGAAAACATACATCCATTTGCTGACGGAAACGGACGCACAGGGCGGCTTGTAATGAACTACATTTTGATTTTGCACGACCATCCGCCGATAGTGATTCATGAAGAAGACAGGCGTACATATTTTGAAGCACTTGGGGTATGGGACAGCGAACAGAAACTTACTCCAATGCTTGCATTTTTAAGGCAGCAGACTGTTAAAACATGGCAACAACAGATTGATAAAGCCAAGAATAAATAACAATACCAATGAACAAGACCATACAAAATATTATATTGGGAGAGCAGAAGCCACTGAAATAGATTACAAAGAAACTTTAGAAATCAAAAAGCCTAAAAGCTGGCTTAAAAGTGTCAGTGCTTTTGCAAATGGAATAGGGGGTTCATTATTTTTTGGCGTAGCTGATGACAAAACAATCGTTGGATTGGATGATCCTCAGCTTGCAGCAGATAAAATAACCGAAATAATCAGAGAAAAAATATCTCCTGTTCCCGAAATTGTTTTAAATCCGTTTGAAGAGGACGGTAAACAGATACTTGTTTTAAAAGTTCGTTCCGGAAGAAATACTCCTTATTTTTATTCTGCTGACGGCATCAAGCAGGCGTTCGTAAGGGTAGGAAATTCAAGTGTTCCCGCACCCGACCACATTCTCAAAGAACTTATTTTAAAAGGGAGTAATCAAACTTTTGATTCATTGACTACTGCCCATAAAATCGAGGAATACAGCTTTACGCTTTTGGAAGCGACCTATCGTGAACGCACACATCTGGACTTTGAAAAAAGCGATTATCTTTCTTTCGGTCTGGCAGACCAAAACGGTTTTCTTACCCATGCAGGAATGCTGCTGACAGATCAGCATTCTGTGTATAATTCCCGTATTTTCTGTACAAGATGGAATGGCTTGAAGAAAACATCTATATTTGATGACGCAATAGATGATAAAGAATTTTCGGGAAACCTGATAACCCTTCTGCAAAATGCCGGAGATTTCATCAAAAACAACTCCAAAATACGATTTGTCAAGAAAGATAACGAAAGAATCGACAAACCCGACTACGCTCAAAGAGCCGTTACAGAAGCCTTGGTGAATGCCTTGATACACAGGGATTATATCGTAATGGGTAAAGAAATACACATTGATATGTATGATGACCGTGTAGAAATACAGTCACCGGGCGGTATGTTCGATGGAAAAGCGATACAGGACAGAGATATAGATACTATTTCATCTGCAAGAAGAAATCCTGTTATTGCAGACCTTTTCCACCGAATGAGATATATGGAACGCAGAGGTTCGGGACTTCGTAAAATTCTTGATTCTACTGCTCAGCTTCCGGGATATTCAGATGAACACAAACCGCAATTTCTTTCCACAGATACAGACTTTATTGTTGTTTTGAAGAATATTAACTATAATTCAGTGTATAAGAACGCACAAAATAGCACACAAGACAGCATACAAGATAACACACAAGATGATACACAAAATAAATCACAAGTGATTTTGAATTTTTGTTCAGTGCCTCGTTCAAGGACAGAAATTCAAGAGCATATTGAAATAAAAAATAGAAGTTATTTTTTATCGAAAATTTTGAAACCTTTGTTAGAATCCGGCAAACTCAAAATGACAATGCCTAATAAACCCACAAGCCGAAATCAAAAATATATTCGTTCTGATACATAAAACTATTTCTTAGGACTGCAATTATCATGCAGTCCTTTTTATCTTTTTGCACTTTTTACAATGCGGATGATATTGCCGTTTACAGTCTTTTTGCTGTTATCTATGGAATTTACTACAAAGGCTATCGTATCCAACCTCATAACAGGCTTTCTACAGTGACTTGAATGTGACAGGGCATTTGCACCGTTGGACAGCTTTATCAGATATGTACCTTTTCTTATATCCAAAACCTGACCTGTATAAAGACTGCCCGGACTCATGTTCTTCAAAAGTTCGGTCTGCTTGCTGTCCTCTGCAAGACGGATACTTGCACCGATACTTAACGGCTCATTTTTATCTCCACGACCGTGTATTTCGGTTATGCGTACCATTACCCTGTCACCGACACTGAACTTTTCGCTGACATCCGTTATCCAGTCCCATGACAATTCACTCGGCTGTATCGTACACTCTGCACCGAAAATCTCCACTCTCACGGCATTATAACTGACACCGATTATCCTTGCTTCAACAAGGCTGTTTTCATAAATTTTGTATTTTCCTTTATCGTCTTTGTCAAAGAAAAATGTCTGACGGTTTCTAGCATTCGCAC
>CADCCP010000150.1 GCA_902800005.1 uncultured Ruminococcus sp.
TTGATGATGAATTTCAAGAAAACGGATACGGAGATGAAGTACAATCTGACGAATATTGACAAATTGGAGTGGTTCGACAGAGAGAATATTGCCCAGCTTGAAAAATGGGGATTTCAGATAGTCAAGCCGAATTACACTTCGTCAAAGTATGCGGAACTGATAAACAGGCTGATAAGCGAAAATGTTGCAAATTGCAGGGGACTTTTCCCCGAGTGGCTGAATTGGGAGTATATCAAAGATTTGTTTATTATCCCAAAATTTACACAGCCGAATGTGATGAAAGCGGAATTTGCAAAGTATATGGCAAATACGCAGTGGTATCCGTTTCAGCAGTATATTCACTGGAATCCGAAGGACTGCGGCGGAATGCTGATGAATGACAAGAAATTTTTTAATGTGCTGTATGAACAGCATGGAGATATTTTCATATTGAAATCAAATTACAGTGATGCCGATGATGAAGTCAAGGAACGTATTTACAGATTTATTGAAAACAGTGAAAGTGTTGAAATTGTCGTCGATTGTGAAAACTCCAATCCTTTCAAATTATGTGGTGTGCTCACGAGTCTTGATTCGGAAATGGTGGGTAAGATAAAAAAACTGATATTATTTGACGATATTCATACAAATCCCGGTTGGGAATTGGTAGAAAAATTCGTAAAATTACCTGTGGAACACATTTTAGTAGAGCGTGTCAAGGAGCAAAAATCTCTGGTAGACATCAAAATGACAGCGTGTGTTTGTGGAGAGCATTACAAAAACAATATTTCATCTTTTATTCTTGTGTCAAGCGATTCGGATTTTTGGGGATTGATTTCTTCATTGCCTGACGCAAAATTTATGATGATGTTCGAGTACAGCAAAATCGGAGAGGCTATCAAAAAGACTCTTTCCGAACATCAGATATTTTATTGTGCGATAGACGATTTTTATATGGGCAGAATAGATGAATTTAAAAGATTTGTACTGTTTCATCTGCTGAAAAAATACCTGCCCGATATTTTTAAATATAACGGCAGGGAACTTGTTTCACGGCTTTACGAAGAAGCAAGGATCAATGCCGATCAGAGTGAACAGAATAATTTTTACAAGAAGTATATACAGACATTAAGATTTGTTGCTGATGATAATGGCGATATGCGATTAGAGTTGAGTAAATAATAGATTTCTTTTCTTACTGGCATTAACGAAAATAAATTCTCTGCATATGCCTTGACTGCTCGTATCTTTTTTGTTTCTTTTTCTCGACATAAGTTAACCCCCATAAAGTTTACTTGAAAACTTTATGGGGGTTATATCACTTTTTATTTCGCAAATGAATATATAATGTGTGATGCCAAATCAGGATATGGCTTCAAATTTGATGCCGTTGTTCTCTGCATAGGTTTGTGCCGGAGAACCTGCCACACCTCTTATCGTCAGCTTTGTCAAATTACAGCCCTCAAAATTGAAACTCTCGCCGAAGTCTGTGACACTTTCGGGAATGGTGACGGATTCCAGAGAGGTACAACCATTAAAGGCAGCTCCGCCTAACTTAGTCAGTCCTTCCGGCAGGAACATGGTTTTCAGGGACGTACAATTAGCGAAAACATTATTGCCGATTTCTTCCAATCCTTCGGTCATATTCACCGTAACCAGATTGGGATTGTAGGCAAAACAGCTGTCTGTGAGTGTTTGTACGCCGGCCGGAATCGTAATCTCTGTCAGTCCTGATTCCGCGAATGCTTGCCCACACAAATTAGTCAGATTCTTGCTGATTTTAACTTGTGTCAGATTGGGAGTTTTGTTGAATGCACCAACTTCGACTTCTGTTACCGTACTTGGAATCGTAACTTTTGTGATGGTCTCGTTTTCACGGAACGCATTATTTCCGATTTTCACAACGGTCATTCCGTCAATTGTCGGTGGAATGTTAACAACAGAGTTACTGCCATTGTAACTATAAATATTAACGGTTCCGTCTTCATTGTCATAAGTATTGAAATTTTCCTCCGGCTCATAATCGACTGCTCTGTCAAGCTGCTTATAGGCAGCAATAGCCGCACCGAGTTGTGTTTCGTTTTCGGTTATATAAGGTGTCGTTTGAATACAGTGTGCCTGAAAAGCCAATGTTACATCGTTTTCATTGATTTCCATTTTCGTCAGCACAGTAAATTCCTGCCAACTCTGTCCAGCCGTTGTCAATCGCATATTTTACAAGTTTCTGTCCTTCAAGTGTGGTCTTGTCGCTGATTTCGACAAAAGTAAATACATCTATTGTATTGGTTACTGTAACCGTAGGGTCTTTGTCATCCTGTTCGCCTGCCTTGATGGTGTAGCTTTTTTCGCCGTTGCCCTGTTCATCGAGCGTCACACCGGTTTCTTCCAGCTTCAGCAGCAAATAGTCCTCGTCTTTTGCCGCCTTGCCGAATTTATTGGTAATCGTACCGGTGTTGGCTTGCAGATATGCAAATGTTCCCGCACCGGCAACAAGTGTTGCAGCCAACGTGGATGCCATAACGATTGAAAGAACTTTTTTCTTTTGCATTTTGATTGCCTCCTGCATCATTAATTGGAGAGTGTAACTATTCAGTCCCCTCCAAATTTCATGATTTTCGGGGAGTTCGAGGGGGATTTTAGAATAAATATTCACAAATATCTGTATAAATCCATAAAAAACTGAATATTTATGCGATAAAATCTATACTTTTCCCTGAAAAAATAGGGGGATTGAATAGTTACAGGAGAGTTAATTATTCTCCTGAATTTCTGAGTGCGTTGTATGCAGCGGCTGCGGCTGCAGTCACATCTTCATCGGTGAAAGGTGCTTTTTCAATACTGAATGACTGAAAAGCAAGTGTTACATCATCTTCCTTGATTTCCTCGTCTGTAACGGTATCTGCATAAGTGATTCTGTCCTCTGAGATAACAGAGAAAACTTTGTTTGTATCATCTGCTCCGACAACACGGTAATAAACATCGGTTACATCTTGATTCGGACTGGTAACGCCGTCTAATTTTGTCCAACCTGCGTCAACCGTGTAAGTAACGATTTTACTGCCGTCAAGTTCGGTTTTGTCGCTTATCTCGACAAAGGTGAACACATCAACGTTATTGGTCACTGTAACAGTAGGATCTTTGTCATCCTGTTTGCCTGCCTCAATGATATAGCTTTTATTTCCGTTGCCCTTTGCATCAAGAATGACACCTGTTTCTTCGAGTTTCAGTTGCAGATAATCTTCACCTTCTGCACTCTTACCGAATTTGTTGGTGATCGTACCTGTATTGGCACTAAGGTACGCAAATGTTCCTGCACCGGCAACAAGTGTTGCAGCCAGAGTGGATGCGAGTGTGATAGTCAATAACTTTTTCTTTTGCATTTCTGATTACCTCCGGTAATAATTTTAAAATAGCCGTTGGTCATGCTGCATGGTACGACAGATTAACTAATTCAGTTTTCTGTATCGTGATGTTGCTGTGAATGTTCTACAGAAAACCACATGGCAGCTATCGTTATCATACTGAATAATAACATCACCATAACCGGCATTATATCTAATCCATCACCTGTCGGAGGACTTTCAACGGAGCTTTCCGAAACGGAACTTTCCGGAATGGAACTCTCTTGTTGTTCGGCATAGAAATTAGCCCGACAGATGTGGGACTGACCAATAATATAAGCGGATGTGCCTTGAATCAGCATAGGGGAGATGACAAAGAAGCATAAAACAACAGA
>CADCCP010000151.1 GCA_902800005.1 uncultured Ruminococcus sp.
ATTTTTTTATTTGTTTCAAGTTCGTCTTGTAACTGTTTCATTTGCTTTTCGATTTCTTCTATTCTTTTTTCTGCTTCATCTTTTGCGATTATTTCAGCATTTCTTTTTTCTATGATTTCTACAAGCATTCCGAAATCAATCGTTTCTGCTTTTATAGCGTTCATATAAAATGTGTCATATTTCATCGTGCTTTCATCGTATGCCGTACAAGCGGTAACTCCGTATGTATGTTTTCCGCATACTCCTCTATCGAGTATTATGTGTTCAGCACCCATCAATGAATTTGCCTGTACCTTTGTCAAAAAATCTCTGCCGTTTACCTGTGCAATTACCATATACCATTTCATTGTGATAACCTCTTTCTTTGAATATATCCCTTTCGGGATTGGTGACGGCTTTTATTTTAAATCCTGCCGTCATTGGATTTTATTTTTCAATCATCATTGGCTTTATTCTTTCTGCTTGCTCTTCCCTGTGCGGTATCGAAATAACCGCCTATTGACCAGTTCCATTCGATTTTGCCGTCATCGTACATATGACAGCCCAGTGCCTTAAATCTCCACTTGCTTGTCGTGTGTATCATTTCTGCGTCAAATCCGTCTGCCGATAAGCAAAGATACTGTGAGCCGTTCTTGTTGGTGTAAACCTCGTTTACTGTCGGTCTGAAATACTGTCCATCTTTCATTTCAATCTCTCCATTCATTTTTTAGGTATCTTCGGGATTTCTCTCTCCCTGACACTTATTATTATACTACTTTATACTCAACAAGTCAATAAAAATATGCACAAAACCACTCCAAACTTATACAGATATTTCCTGCAAAATTTGTGCAACTTGTTGAGTACAAAGTACGAATAAAACCGCCTGCACAGATAAACAAACTGCTTGAAGATAAGCCGATATTTGAGTTTTTTCTCTTTTGGCTAAAAAATACAGCCTTGATGTTTTTATCAAGGCTGTTGTTTATCAAGTTGACTGATTTATTTCCTTTTGTGCTTTGTTCTCATAAATAACGTCAAAGGTCTTTGTATTTATTATGGTGGCAGGATAGCTTAACTTTTTACAAACTTTTATCAGTTCAGCCTTATTATTTCCCTCGTCCACAATATCAAATGTATTTGTGCCTTTAAATAATTTGTATTTCATAAGTTCTCCTTTATTCAGGTTTGTATCGGACAACTGGGACACGGTGTCCCAGTTGATGTAATTTTATATGCTGTGTACTAAAACTCTGATATGCAGTCTTTGTATGTTATAACCGCCTGCCATAATGCTCTCTACATTTGCAGTTCCCTCTTTGCCCGTAATCGTTCCATTCAGTACCATATAGCCATTTGAGCCGAGTGTTGCGTGTAATCCGTTCCAGTCTGTAATCTCGCCTGTTATATTCCTTACTCTGTAAATCATATCAACGATTATGTTTTTGGCATTCTGCACATTGCTGTCGTGTATCTGTTCATCAGTCCTATATCTGAAAGTCATATCTGTATAGCGGTATATTGATAAAAATTCTCTGTAAGACAATGACATATAATCAGCCTGCATATCATCTCTGCGTTTCTTATCCCATTCGTCCCACTTCTGAATAAGCTGTTCATTGAGGTCTTTGAGAACATCGGGTATATCGTGTATAAACACATCTTCTTTTTCAAGTTCTCCTGCAAGCTGTTTTCTGTACTTTTCAAGAGTGCTTTCGGTTTCGGTGATTTCCTTTTCTATGCGTTTTATATCATCTGCATAGTTCTCAACGTCACACAACATCATTCTGTACTCAAAACTTTCTTTATCGGGGAATTTTTCAAGTGCCTGTTTCTTTTTGGTGATCCAGTTCAGTTTTTTCTGAATGGTCGCTTGCTTTTTGCTGATTTTGGTTTCAGCATTTTCAATTCTGTCTTTCAAAGTTTCGATTTTCATTTCGTCATTCTCCATTCTGTTTTTTATATCCCTTTTGGGATTGGCAACGGCTTTTATTTTAAATCCTGCCGTCATTGGATTTTCGGTCTGCATATTTAAAAAAGACGTGTGTACATTCCTGTTACTTCCGTAAAGGTTTCCTGCAACATATCACAATATACTCCCTCAACGGTTTTGATTTCCTTGATTTTTTCTTTTGAGAACTCGAATGTT
>CADCCP010000152.1 GCA_902800005.1 uncultured Ruminococcus sp.
GGGCTCCCGGTGTCGGCAAAACATTCTGTGCAAAACGTCTTGCATGGTCTGTTATGGGTGAGAAAAATAATGACCGTGTATGTACGGTGCAGTTTCATCAAAGCTATTCCTATGAGGATTTTATCATGGGATACCGTCCGACTGATAATGGCGGTTTTGAACTTGAAAAGGGTGTCTTTTATCGTTTCTGTGAAACGGCAAAAAATGATGCCGACAATGAGTATTTTTTTATCATTGACGAAATAAATCGTGGTAATCTCAGCAAGATTTTCGGCGAACTTCTTATGCTTATCGAAAACGACAAGCGTGGTTCTGAACAGCAAATCAATCTTGTATATGGCAGTGAACCGTTTTACATACCCGAAAATCTGTATATCATCGGCATGATGAACACCGCTGACAGAAGTCTTGCTATGATAGATTACGCTCTCCGCAGACGTTTCAGTTTTTACACAATGTCCCCTGCTTTTGAAAAGGCTGATGAAAACGGCTTTGCAGAGTACATTCAAAAAATCGAATGTCCCTTGTATCACAGCATTATCGCAAAAATCATTGAACTGAACAAGGCAATCAAAGAAGATACCTCTCTCGGAAAAGGCTTTGAAATCGGTCACAGCTATTTTATTTCGGATAATATCAATGACGAATGGGTGAAAAGTGCCGTTGAATATGAGATAATTCCTTTGATAGAAGAATATTGGTTTGATAATGACAGCGAACTTTCAAAATGGAAAGAAAAGCTGTATCTTGCAATAGGTGAGCCTTATGACGAATGATAAGGGTATTCTGATAAAAAATATTTACTATATGCTGTCGTATGCCTTTCAGATTCTCAAACAGGGAGATTATGAAAAAGTTGCGGCGGAAAAGTTTGACAAAATAAATGATTTGTTTGCGGCTATTCTCGTCAAGGGCATTTCACGTCAGCTTAAACAGGGACTTTACCGTGAATATGTGCCAATACAGGAAAATATTTCCGTAATGCGTGGAAAAGTAAATATTTCCGATACGGTGAAATTGAAATCCCGTTGCAGTCAGAAACTTGCCTGTGAATATGATGACTTTTCCGAAAATAATATCTATAATCAGATACTCAAAACAACGATATATCGCCTTGTCCGTTCAAAAGACGTTGACAAACAGCAAATCCATGATTTAAAAAAGATACTTCTTTTTTTCGGTAATGTCGATTTGACAGATACAAAGCATATTCAATGGCAAAAATTGATATACAGGCGACACAACAGAAATTATGAATTGCTTTTAAATATCTGTTATTTCATACTTACAAGCCTTCTGCAAACAACCGACAAAGGCGAATTCAAACTGCTGTCATTTTCAGATGAACATATGGAAATGCTTTTTCAGCGTTTCGTTATGGAGTATTACAGACAGCATTACAAAGACCTGCACCCCAAAGCACAGAAAATAGATTGGAATATCACAGACGGAAATGACGGCGATTTTATAAAATTCCTGCCGTCAATTCAGACGGATATTACATTGAAAAACGGCAATAAAACACTTATTATTGATACAAAATATTACGGTAAAATCATGGCTGAAAATTATAAAAGCACCTACCGTTCGGCACATCTTTATCAGATATTTTCCTATGTCAAAAACATGGACAAAGACAATACAGGCAATATTTCGGGACTTTTGCTTTATGCCAAAACTTCTGAAAATACTTTGCAGGACAGCGGAAAAATCATCATCGGCAATAATTCTATCGGCATAAAAACGCTTGATTTGAACGGTGATTTCAAAGAGATTGCCCATCAGCTTGATGAAATTATTATCGAGTATTTATAGACATATCACTTAACTATCAAAGTGAAAATTTCACTGAAAATTATAAAAATGAGAGGAACAATTATTATGGCAGGTAAATCTACAAAAGGAATTTGTTATTTCTGCGGAAAGTCAATCACAAAGGCAGGGGCTAAAAAGCATTTGCTTACCCACGAATGTGCCGTTGGCGACAAACAGGCGTGTATGCTGGTAAAAGTAGAATCGCCTTATCTGAAAGAATATTGGCTCTATGCAGATATACCGCTGACTTCCACCTT
>CADCCP010000153.1 GCA_902800005.1 uncultured Ruminococcus sp.
TGATAGAAGTATCAAGGAAGATGTGGAGAAATTGTTGGAAGTGAAAATGAACTCTCCCGAAATAGCTTACGGCGACAGAATAGAAAGCATTAACGCATATATTCAAACAAGCATTTCGGATATAGAGAATCAGCTTGAATCTCTGCCCTATGAAAAAGAGAGAAATTGGGAAGAATTAAATAAAATATTCTTGTCAATGTTCTGAAAGTGTGGTATGATATATATATAAAATATAGTGGAGGTAGTTATAATGGAACAGTATAAAAAAGAGTTTATTGAATTTATGGTTGACTGTCAGGTATTGAAATTCGGTGATTTCGTGACAAAAAGCGGCAGAAAAACTCCCTTTTTCGTAAACACGGGATTTTACAGAACAGGTGCACAGCTCCGCAGACTCGGACAGTATTATGCAGAAGCTATCAACAATACATTCGGTTTGGATTTTGATGTGCTTTTTGGTCCTGCTTACAAGGGTATTCCTCTTTCCGTTGCGGCAACTATCGCTATCAGTGAGAAATTCAACAAGGACATAAAGTATTGCTCGAACCGCAAGGAAATAAAAGATCATGGCGATAAGGGTATTCTTTTGGGAAGTCCTATTTCTGACGGTGATAAAGTCGTTATCATAGAGGACGTTACTACAGCAGGTACATCTATCGAAGAAACTCTGCCGATAATCAAGGCTCAGGGAAATGTAGATCCGATAGGTCTTGTTGTATCCGTTGACAGAATGGAAAGAGGCAAGGGTGAAAAGAGTGCATTGAGCGAGATAGAGGAAAATTACGGCTTGAAAACGACTGCTATCGTGACGATGGGTGAGGTAGTTGAACATCTCTATAACAAAGAGTACAACGGCAGGATTGTCATAGATGACAAGCTGAAGGCTGCCATTGACGACTACTATTCACTTTACGGTGTAAAATAATTAAAAAATGAGGAATGTTTTTCTCATCCCTCATTTATTCATATTCCTATAAAATTTCTTACGATTCCCCAAACGATAAACAAGACAAGAAAAGATACTTCAACAAAGGTGTTTACGGCTGAAAGTCTGTAAACACCTTTTTTTATATACCTGACGGAAGTGCTTAAAAAGGAGATAATGAAAAAAATAATTATCACAGGTGCAAATATATTGGCTTGCAGGAAAGCTGTGAAGTCGAGGTGAAGGAGTGCCATCATAGCGTGTGTCATGCCGCAGCCCGGACATCTCAATCCTGTTATCTCATGGAATACGCACGGTATGCCTATATGAAATATTTTAACGACAAGTGCATATAAAAGCCCTGCACATACAAAGAGAGTTGCCACACGGACAACTCTCTCAATACGTTTTTTCATTTNNCTCAGTTAGCGGGAACGATCTGGTTGATCTCGTTCTGAACAAGTGCAACAAGAACGATCGGAATAAGGAAACCGAGAACCATGTACAAAACTTTGTTGTCAGCGGTAGGCATACCTCTCTGAGATTTGATGTTGTTGAGGTTCTGATCGGCAGACATACCGAAGAGAAGATAACCCACTCCTCCCAAGAAGAAAGAGATAATAACGATAAGTATAGGATCGAGTCCCTGACCTGAGTTACCCTCGTTTTCAAGACCTGTTGCAGTCTGATAGAGCCAGTACAGCGGATAGATACCGCAAGTTACAAGACCCAAAACGATCACCAATGCAACACTACGATTCTTAAGCATAAATAACATCTCCTAAAAAATATTTACAAGTGGATTATAATATAAATGTCGGAAAATGTCAATATTTGGAATGATTTTTTTATAAAAACGTACTTTTAACCTATTTTTTCAAATCTGGGGATAAGATTTCCGTTTACTTCTACGAACTGATAGAACATAGAGGCAGGTCTTGCCCAAACTTTATGCTCTCCGAAGAGCTCTTTATATACAACAAGATCCTCCATTGTTTCGGTATTTTTTGCTATACAGAGGAATTCATACTCGCCGCCCTTGAAGTGACGATATTTTCCGGGAGTGTTCCATACAGGCAATTTCGGTTCAGGTTTCTTTTCCTCAACAGGTGCGGATCTTTCTTCAGGCTCATCAGCATTTACGGATACGGGTGTTTCTTCAACAGCAGGTGCATCTGTACCGTCTATGAGTGCAGAGGGCTTCTCACCGTTGGTGAGAACAAGTACCATTGTACCATGTGCAGGTATGTCTATATGAACTCTGTTTCCGTTTATATCATAGGTCTTATAGCCGTTCATGACATCATAAAGTTTTGAACCGCCGTCTGTGTTGAAATCAAGACCGAAATTATATCCCGTGAGGTTGAGAGCGATATAGACAGTTTCTCCTTCAAACTGACGCTTGAAAACGAGCTGTTCGTTTCTTATCACGACATTTTGAAAACTGCCGTATTTGAGAGCCTTGAAACTTCTTCTGACAGCACCGAGCTTGCATACATGGCGATACAGATCGTTTTTCTGAATATCACCGACATTCACACACGGACGAAGCGGTGCATCATAATCGACATTGTTTTTCTGTCCCTTTATGCCCCATTCACTGCCGTAGTAAACACTCGGTACACCGGGCATGAAATATGCAACGGAAAAAGCATTCTTCACATTGTCAGGTTCTTTTATAGTGCTTGCAACTCTGTTGACATCGTGGTTATCTACAAAATTATATGTGTAGATATTTCTGTATATACCGCCGTTTTCAAACTGTCTGCGGAGAGAGTGTGCTATCTCAAAATAGTTGTGGTCGTTATGTGAAGAATAGATACCCTTGTAACACTCGTAATTTGTGCAGGAATCGAGTATGTCAGGATTGGCTATTCTATTGTAATCACCGTGAATGATCTCGCCCATGAGCCAAAAATCCTTGTCAAGTCCCTTGCAGAAATGTTTGAGTTCTCTGAGGAAATCCAAGTCCATGCAGTATGCCACATCAAGACGGAGACCGTCTATTTTAAATTTTTCCTTCCACATCTTAACGGCATCAAATATATGCCTTTTAACATCAGGGTGACGGAGATTGAGCTTTACAAGGTCATAATTTCCTTCCCATCCCTCATACCAGAAGTTATCTCCCCAAGAGCTTCTTCCGCCGAAGTCGATCCTCTGGAACCATGAGCAGTAAGGAGATGACTGTCCGTTTTTCTGAACGTCCTTAAACGCCCAGAATTCCCTGCCGACATGATTGAAAACGCCGTCCAATACGACTTTTATGCCGTTTTCATGCAGGGCATCGCATATTTTTGTAAAGCTATCATTGTCGCCGAGACGGTTATCTATATGATAATAGTCGTTTGTATCATAACCGTGAGTCGTTGACATGAACACCGGTCCGAAATACACGGCATTAACATTCATTTCTTTCAGGTGCGGAATGAAATCCATCACCTTGTCAAGTCTGTATTCTTTCTTTCCGTTCATTGACCCAATACATAAAAAATCTTCCTTTCCGGTCTGATAAAGCAGACCTTGACTATAATATCATATTTTGCAATAAAAATCAAGATATAAAAAGCATTTTTTTGTGATTGTTGACAAAAATCAACATAAATAATAAAGACAGGAGAATAAATCCTGTCTTTATGGACAATTTTTGTCAATGTTTTTTTCTTCCCCTGCGTACAGAGAGAATGCCTGTCGTGATAAAAACGATACCTGCAATGACAGATATTACCCATACGATAATTACGGGCAAATTGTTAGTCATGTTGTCAGGTGTTTCTTTGAAAATATCAAGTACAGTCCTGAGTATCATGTATATACCGATAAACAAGGTCACACCGCCAAGTAAATAATCATTTCTTTTGCCTTTTTTCAATATCTCCGCCTCGCATTCCAAACGATTTTTTATCTGTTGAAATCCTTTCCGATAATATCGGAAAGATTATCCTTGATAGCCTTTGCAACATCGGGCTTGTTCATTGAGTAGACATGGACATTGGTCACACCGTTGGCAAAAAGATCAATTATCTGGTCGGTCGCATAGGCGATACCTGCCTGTTTCATAGATGAAGGATCCTGACCGAAATAGTCCACAAGACTCTTGAAACGCTGAGGCATGAATGAACCTGAAAGTTTGATGGCACGTTCTCCTTTGTTATAGGCATTATACCGGGAATTACCGGGACTGTCACGCCTGCTTCACGGAGTTTATACATGAAATTAAAAAACAGATTATTGTCAAAGACCATCTGAGTAGTCAGAAAATCCGCTCCTGCATCCACTTTTTCTTTTAAGTGCAGAATATCTTCTTTTTGATTTTTGCTTTCCGGGTGTATCTCGGGATAGCAAGCCGCACCTATACAGAATTCATCACCGTATTCTTTGAGTTCTCTGATAAGTTGAACGGCATAACAGTAATCCCATTGGGAACGGTCGGTTTTTTCAAGTTCGGGGGTGAGGTCTCCACGCAAAGCCATTATATTTTTAATATCGGCATTTCTGAGGGCATCTATTTGTTCATGTACGGTCTGTTTGCTTGAAGATACGCAGGTAAGATGTGCCAAAGTAGGTACACCGAATTTTTCTTTTATATTTTTGGCAATGTCAAGAGTAAATCTGCTCGTACCGCCGCCCGCACCGTATGTGACACTCATAAATGACGGACGATAGCCTGCAATTTCCTCAGTAGCGACTCTCACACTTTCAAAACTTGCTTCCTTTTTAGGCGGAAAGACCTCAAAGGAAAGTGACATATTTCTTGTATTGAGTATATCTGTTATTTTCATATTTTTATTTCTCCTTGTATAATATTTTTCCTGTCGGCATGGCTGATGCTGTCGCTGTCAATTATTATATAATATCCTCATCCGAAAAACAATGGTAAAATGCAAAAAGTCTTTTTTGTGATTATTGACAAAAATAAAGACAAGGAAATGCCCCCGTCTTTATCGTTGATTTTTTACTTTTTTCTTATTTTGCGTATATTAACCACAGTTACAATTATAATAGCAACACCCAAAATACCCTCAAAAATTACAATTAAGAATTCCAAGCTTCCGAAAGGTGGAGTATTATTTGCTATTTCGGGGACTATAGTGATAGCACCAAGCACCATAGATATACCGATAAATAAAGAGGCACCAATCAAAAAATTATGAAGTTCACTATTCTTTTTGTCTTTCATAGATTTCATCTCCGAGTGAAAATGATTCTGTGTCAATGTTATCATATTTTTCTTAAAAAGTCAATAAAAAAGCACTTGACAAAAAGACTAAAAATCATTATAATATACTTGTTTGAATGGAATAGATGGAGAGTTACCGAAGTGGTCATAACGAGCCTGACTCGAAATCAGGTAGTCCGAAAGGGCTCGAGGGTTCGAATCCCTCACTCTCCGCTCCAAAACTGCATGATTCTTTGTCGTGCAGTTTTTGTT
>CADCCP010000154.1 GCA_902800005.1 uncultured Ruminococcus sp.
AAAATCATGTTTGGTTATACAAAATGTGCCAATGACCTGACACTGCTTAAAAAAGAAAAAGAATTTTTGCAGGATGTAGACAGCATATCGTTACAGCAGACATTAAGACATCTTGATATGGCTTTTCAAAACTTTTTCAGAGATAAAAAAGTCGGATTTCCAAAATTTAAATCAAGGAAAAATCATAAGAAAAGTTATACAACGATATGCGTAAACAACAATATCAAACTTGAAAACGGAGCTGTTACACTGCCAAAAATCGGAAAAGTTACTGTCAGACAGCACAGAAATATTCCCAATAATTATATCTTAAAATCGGTTACGGTAAGTCAGACACCAAGCGGAAAATACTACGCAAGTATCTTGTTTGAGTACGAGAACCAAGTATCACAAACAGAATTGCAAAAGTTTTTAGGCTTGGATTTTTCCATGCACGAATTATATGTTGACAGCAACGGAAATTGCCCTGAATTTCCGAGATATTACAGACTTTCTGAAAAGAAGCTCAAAAAAGAACAAAGCAGAGAAAAGCAGCGTATCAGAGTTTCCAGACTGCATGAAAAAGTTGCCAATCAAAGAAGGGATTTTCTGCACAAACAGTCAAGGCAGATAGCCAATGCCTATGATTGTGTTTGTATTGAAAATCTGAATATGCAGGCAATGGCACAGTCGCTGAATTTCGGTAAATCTGTTTCAGACAATGGTTGGGGAACGTTCACAGCATTTCTGAAATACAAGTTGGAAGACCTCGGAAAAAGACTTGTAAAAATTGATAAATTTTTTGCGAGTTCACAGATTTGCAGTGTATGTGGGTATAAGAATCCCGATATAAAAGATTTGTCTGTCAGAGAATGGATTTGCCCTTGCTGTCGAACACATCATGACAGAGATATGAATGCTGCTGTAAACATACGAAATGAAGGTATGAGGATAGCATTAGCATAAAAATCAAAACAATAACCGTGGGACACACGGGGTTAGCTTGTTGATACTGTACAGGTTGCTGTACTTGAGCAAGAAGCCCTCGCCTCTAAGCGTAGCGTAGGCGGGGGAGTATGTCACGGTTTGATATAAATCAGGTTTTTTCATTTTCATTGCGTCAAGCACAATAACTATTGTCTGCATAAAAAAACTCCATAAAATAATATTTTACACCATTATATCATACTCACCTCGCCAACAGTTACCCTTTTTCGCATTTTTACAAAAAAAGCCCCGCACGAGGCGGGGCTGGGTTACAGAATGTTCACATCCGTATTCAGTTCCAAATACTGTTATCCAAATTTGCTCCAAGCTCAAAGTGATATTTCACAATGCCAAGATCGGTTTTCGTATAGAAGCCCCAGGCTGCCTTTGCCGTTACCTTATCACCATTTCGCTCAAATCTGAATTTTTGTTGATTCATTGCAGTCGGAGCAAGCAAAGCGGCTTCAATGCCATTTCTGTACCAATCGGGATCGCCGTCTTTATAATCACTGACATCTGATATGTTTTTTTGCTTATGTGCTGCACCCTGTGTTTCTCCATATCCGAGTGCTATCACCATATACAGCTTTTCTCCTGAACCTAGCTTAACATCCGTCTTGCCTTTTTTGTAGGTCAGAGCTACCCAGCAGGAATTGATACCGAGGGACTGTGCCGTCAGAACGATTCTTTCACCATAGTACCCAATTTTCTCATCCTGCCCCTTTGCTCCCACCAGTGCAAGATAGTTCTTGCAGCATTTGAATTGCCCGTAGCTTGCCTTGCCTGCCTGAAATGCCTCCGGCTCATTTGTGATAAGCTGAATATGTAGTCCGCTTTCCTTGTTACAGGCTTCAATTTCCGCTTTCAAAGCACTGACGGAGTCATTACTCAGCGGCTTGTCAAGAAATCCGCGTACAGAATGTCGTGATCTGATAAGCTCCATATTATTCATAATCAAAAACTCCTTTACAGTTATATTATTCCGAATGAAAATTCCGGGACGTATGTCATGAGGTCAGTCCTCTTCGCTCCTGTTCGTAATTTGCTGCATAATAGCTTTGGCATGACTCAGCATACCGATCAGCCGGTTAAAATCCTGCATATCTGCATCAAAGTAATAATAATTTTTCGTACCCTCACGACGCATTTTTACAATTCCTGCATCCTTGAGAATTTGCAGATGATGCGACACCGCCGGACGGGAGAAATTTATACCTGCGGCAATATCATTTACACGCATACCACTGCAGTTACCGCTTTGCATCATTACCAGAATAAGATGCTGCCGTACTTCATCTCCGAGAGCAGTCAATATTTTTTACGTCCGTTACTGAAAACTTATAAAAAGTTATAAAATCAACTTTTACGTTCCATTCCTTGTTCACCGTGTCCACTTTTGATAATAAATCTACTCATGTTTGA
>CADCCP010000155.1 GCA_902800005.1 uncultured Ruminococcus sp.
TTCCTTCCGTAACAGTCATTATACTTGTCTTCATCATGTATCTTCTGCATCTCTTTGGCAAGCTGTTCATACTTCCACGGCTCATTACTGCGTTCAAGAAAGTCGTAAAATGCCGTTCTGCTGACCTCCAACGCTTTGCAGTAAAAACTGATTTTTCCCTGCTGAAAAGAAATTTGCTGTACACAGCCGTAACTCGTGCAAAAAGCAAAGTGATTATTGTCGGTCAAAGACAAGCGATTTTCATTTCTGTAAACAAGACCGAAACTGACAAACGGAACACTCAGCTCGGAAGCAGGATATGATGAATCAAATAGAAAAGTCTGTCGATTTCCAAAAAGGTGATAAACTTGACATGATAGTACCTGATGTTATTTATTGGGGAGCTGATAAATGGAACGGTTCAAGGTCTTTTGAAGGGGTATTTGATGTGAGCAGAGAAGTTTATAATAAATCAATACTGCAATATGACTTTGAACTTGTATCACCTTATGACTTGAAGGACGAGGACTTCAGTAATTTAATACCGAATTGGGTGCAGTTCTTGAATTTATGAAATATTCAAAGGACAAAGATGCACTTAAAGGGCTTTTACAGCGTGAGCAGAAATACAGAAATATGCCGAGAGATGCGGCAGAGTAATTTCGGATTTGAATACAAAGATGGAGAGGAGAATATTGATATGTGTAAAGCACTTGAAGATTGGGCAGAAGAAAGCAGAAGCGAAGGAATAGAGGAAGGTAAGATCGATACTACGGTCGGCTTATTGTCACTTGGTAAGCTGTCTTTAGAAGAAATATCAAGAGTTACCAAGTTTTCTATCGAAAGAATAAAAGAAATTGCTGCTTCAAGAAACTTACCTTATCCTGCCGTCTGACACGCTGAATATTGGTGGGGCAACCGTTACAATTCATAAAGACGATATATCTTACAATAAAATATTACGGATTAAAGAAGATTAATAATACTGACAGAGAGAAAGGCTGAAAATGCTTTGCTCTCTGTTTTTATGAAACAAGTGCCGGCTTTCCTCTTTTGGAGAACCGGCACTTGCTTTTCAATGCTTTTCAACAGCCCAATGTAAATGCGGAACTGATTCCTATTTGAAAACAGTAAAGGGACATATTGACCTGCCCCTTTTCTTTAGACTTCGATTCGGTATACTTCTTATTATACCTTATTGTCTAACAAAAGGGGAGCATTTCAAAAAGGACATAAGGGGAACTGCCTGAATGTAACTTCACAGCCCGATAAAATAGAAAAGCATTATCATCCGGATTGTGCAGTATGCCCGCATCGTGAACAATGCACGGAAAAAGCTTGTGTAAAAGAGACCCGTCATGTAATAGATACAGTGGTGCAGGTAAAGATAACAGCTCATAAAAAGATGTGTGTGCAGGAATGCCTGTTTTGCGGTCAGCCCAAGACGGGTGAATTTCCTGCGGATATTGTCAATCGTGTTCAATACGGAAAGAATTTGGAAGCATTGGTCGTGTCGCTGAATACAGTGGGAGCGGTCAGCATAAACAGAATACATGAAATTATCGGAAGTGTTTTTGACATACCGCTTGCAACGGGCACTATCAAAAACATGGTCACTCGCTGTGCGGAAAAAATCAAGCCTGTCCTTAAAAAAATACGTCAGGCAGTAATTAAATCGCCTGTTGTGAATTGTGACGAAACAGGGACTCGTGTCGAAGGTAAAACTCAGTGGGCACAAAAACTCAAAAAATTGCTCTTGAATATGAAAAAAGCAAGAGATAGGGCAGTCAGAAAAGAAAAAGCGGCTTTAAGTCCTGCTACCGTTCACCGTTACAGTAAAAAGTACGATGAATTGATTTTGTACGCCCTTTCGGAGAATACGATGCCGAAACAGGAAAACGGTAAGAGAGGGAAAAAGAGAAAAGGAAAAGTTTTGAGTCTGATCGATCGGCTTTTAAAATACAAGGGACAAAATCCTGCAAAGCCTTCATTTATTTTCTGACAAACTCGCCTATTTTATCAACAGTTTTATTCTCATTATCATCCACAGTAAGCTTGATCATATCATTTGTCACAGATTTCTCGGTCGGTTTCTTTGCTTAATCACGTTTGGTCGGATCTGCCGGCTTTATTGCCGATATCCTTGCCGACCGATTTTGATAATATATTTTTATCAATTTATCCATTTTTTCATCATCACAAATGAGAATATCAAGAGATTCGCCGCAGTATAAAAGTAATGCGGCTATACATTTTGCTTTATCTTGGCTGCCATAGGTTGTTCCCACACATATACCGCCGGCAATATCTTCAAAGTATGTTTTTTGATTGAAATTGCTTTTTGTCGGCTCTTTATCAAGTGACAGACAGTGCATATAATCCATATTCACTATCTTATCAACGATATTCTCGTGTTTTCTCAATACTTTTTCAAAAACCTTCTGCATAAAAACATTCTGATTTCCTGAAAATTTCTCGCCGTAAACGGTAAAATTGAAAGTTTCCTTTGTTGATGATTTTATT
>CADCCP010000156.1 GCA_902800005.1 uncultured Ruminococcus sp.
CAAGCTATACCAACAGTGAAACTCAACAGCTTGCGTTCTATACGGATACCATGCTGTATATCATCAAGCAGTATGAGGAAGAATTGAATTTCAAGCTATTGTCAGATGAACAGAGAAAAAACGGTTATCGTTTCAAGTTCAACATAGCCGCTGTATTGCGAGGAGATACGAAAAGTCAGCTTGAAAGCCTTGCACAAGGCGTTTCCAGCGGCGTATATACTCCGAATGAGGCACGGCGAAATCTTGATTTGCCGTCAAAACCGGGCGGTGACAGGCTGTATTTTAACGGCTCAAATATCCCGATAGATCAGGCAGGCGAACAGTACAAAGAAAAATCGCTTGAAACGCTTGAGATTTATGCTCCCATAGCGCACAGGCTTGGTATCCGTCAGTTCAAAGAGGAACTTGAAGACCTTGCAATCCGCTATCTCGACCCGATTAGGCGGTGGCAGTTCTTCATCGGGTGGAGGAAGTACCCTCAATGAAAACAGCAAGAAACCTATTACACCAATTACAGATGCAAATATTGAAAAAGTACCGAATGTCAGTATTTCGGGCTACACAGATGAACAATGTCAATTCATTCAGGAACAGCACAAAGAATTGTTACGTTATTCTCGTGACCATAACCAAAATAAAGAAGTAGCCTTTGTGTTTAATGGTGAGTTAAAGAACCGAAAAGAATTTAAAGGCGAAGATGATAAAATTGATTTTGGCAATGCTTTATATGGCAAAAATTTAGTTGTCTTACATAATCACCCACGCAACAGCAGTTATTCTTTGAATGATATGATAGAATTTGTCGGAAATGATGGTATAAAAACTTTAACTATTGTAAAAAACAATGGCAGAGTTGAAACTTTAACAAAAATCGGAACTTTTGATAAGAATAGTTTACTGACTGAGTTAGGACGTTCTGTAAAGAAAAACGTCAAAACAAAATCGGATAGTGAATACAATAAGGTTATTAAAAAGTTTTTAACTGACAAGACACAAGGGGGCATATTTCAATGGCAGAGTTAGACAAGCATATTCTTGACGGTTCAAATGAAGAAGCCGAAAAAAGACTTGATAAAATCCTTGAAGAACTCAAAACAGAAGAAAGTAAAGATGATTAACTTAGGAAAATATTCGTATCTTGATATAAAAAACGGAAAACTCCGTAAAAGTGATTTGTCCGAAGATGATGCAAAGACAGTGATCCAACAACTTTCCGCTTTTAGCGAAAAATGTGTAAAGGCAGGTGCTTTCTATGGGTTTGATTACAGACAAAAGTAGTCCTTCGGATTTCAGCAAAGAAGATATTGAGTTATGTTGGGAATGGTACAGGGCTGCTAAACCTTATTCAGAAGAAGAAATTAAAAAAATACCCGCTGATTCTCCCAAATGGTTAGATGAAAGAATGCAGGCAACTACCGCAAAAGAAGTTTTACAACTGTTAGGCTTAATATAACCGCCCACGTTGGCGGTTTTTCTATGCCCTGAAACGAGGTGCTGAAAATGTCGGAAGAAACAAAAGCCCAATATCGTAAACAGGCTGAAAACGGTAAAAAGTGGTGTTATGACTGTATTCATTACATCAACTGGTATCGTTGGGGAGAATATGAGTGCAAAATCCATGGTTGGATGGGAGTAGGACAAACTGCGTTGCACCCTGATACATCTGCCGATGAATGCAAAGATTACAGTCACCCAAGTGGTGAGCCTTTATGGTTTGAAAATAATAAATACCATTTGCGGAAATTTTAAAACAGTTGATGAAAGTTGAAATCAGTTGGTGTATTTTTGAAAACTGTTGGCAGAAATTGAAATGAATTTGAAAAAACTTGCACTTTGCGAAAAGCAGAGTGCTTTTTTATACCCTGAAATGAGGTGACACAATGAACTTGACTGATGTTATGAAATTCAGTATGTATGCCTTGTCGGGCTACTATGAACTGTGAAAGGAGTGATGAAAAAATATGAATGTCGAAAAAACCGCTGTATCGGCTGACGATATGGCATTGATAAACAAATATTCCCGTGCGGAACTTTCCGCTGATGATGTCTATTCTTTCAAAATGGTATGCTGCGACAGTAAAATTGACCGTGACGGCGAGGCTTTTTCCGTCAATGCCCTGTATAAAATGGCAGAACTCTTTGTCGGAAAGACCGTCATTACAGACCATAAACCGAGTGCCGAAAATCAGATAGCGAGGATTTATAAAACCCACGTTGAAGAAAACAACGGCATTTCACAGCTTATCGCATGGGCATAT
>CADCCP010000157.1 GCA_902800005.1 uncultured Ruminococcus sp.
TGTTCGTAATATTCTTCAAATGTTATTTCTTCTTTTTCAGCCTTATCACGAAGTTCGGACGCAAACCTTGACCACTGTTCAAATTCGGCAGTGGTCATTCTCTTTTTCATATATCGGGCATAGTGGGTTTTATAGGCTCTGTTGTATGTCTGCCATACAGGATCGTTTTTGCATTTGTCATTGTAACGACGCTGTGAACCGAGTTCCTTGCAGGTCTTGCCCGATTTTCCTTTAACGGGGCTGTTGCAGTATAGCAGATATTTTCCTCCGGAAATATGAAAAAACTTTCCGCAGTTACGACAGTAGTTCGGTATGTAGTTCTTTTTTATACCCGAAAACAAATCATAAAAGAAAAACGAGCTTATATCCGGAAATACTATTTTTTCACAGAGAATATTTTTTCCGTTGCTGTCTTTGAAAACCGTGTAATTGAAAGAGTCAAATGAACATTCCAATTTATCAAAACGCTTGCCATGTTCCTTTTCAAACTTTGCAAACTGTTCCGCTATTTCGTATGTATTCAGAAAAGTATCTTTGCTGTTCGAAAAGTATCTTTGCTGTTCAGATAGTCCCTGACAAACGGAAGGAATATTTTTTTGACTTCGATGCATGAACATATAAACAGTATATAACTGTTAAAATAATTTTCGATTTCTTCATTTGCATCAATAACATCTTGTATGAAATCTTTGCCGTCAAGATGTTCAAATTCTATAAGTTGAAAATTGTTTATGTAAATATTATAATTTCCGCAATCGTCTTTATACCCGAAACCATATTCATTAACGGTATCTTCTGTAATCATCTCATCATTATCGTAATCTATTCCGTCTTCAAAAACGATTGAATGTTCGTTGAGTAAATCGTTAAAAGGTTTTCTTGGAAAACGCAGGATTTTGTTATACGGGGGTAGCTTGGCAAGCCAGGAATCTATACGCTGAAAAGTATCAATTAAAAGTGCTGCCTTATAGCGTGTCAGTTCATCAAGTGCTATGCGAAGTTCTGTCGTGTCCAGTGTGAGATATGAGATTAAAATTTCATTGGACAAGTATTTATTTCTGCCGATATAGACATCGCTGTTCCAGAAGTATGCCGAAAATGAAAACATAAATATCACTCCGAAAAATTTTTTTGAAAAATAGATAATTCTCAAAGAAAAATAGAGAATATATCTTTAATTATATATCTTCTATTGACAATTTGCAATATCGAGATTAGAATTATCTTAAAGATACATCAGCCGTATCAAGTCAATATCGGAGGTCAATCAATGACAGCAGAAAAAATCAAAACAATAGACGGACAAAAACTTCTGGAAATGGAACTGCCGCCAATAAGATTCATCATAGACGAACTTCTTCCGCAGGGCTTTTATATTCTGGCAGGCTCTCCGAAGATAGGCAAATCATGGTTATTGCTTTTGCTGTGCCTGCAGGTTGCAAAAGGTGAACTGTTCTGGAATCGCAGTACGGAAAAAGGAACTGTGCTTTATCTTTGTTTGGAGGACAGTCCGAGCAGGATACAGCAGAGATTGTCCGAACTCACAGAGGACGCTCCTCCGAACTTGAAATTTGCCACATCCGTAAACTCACTGTCAAACGGACTTGTCGGGCAAATGGAAATGTTCATAGCGGAAAATCCCGATACAGACCTGATTGTCATTGATACACTGCAAAAAGTAAGGGAAAACGGAAACGAATCAAATCTTTATGACATCGGTGCATTGAAAGAATTGGCAGACAAATACGGAATAACAATTATAGCCGTTCAGCATCTGCGAAAACAGATATGCAGCGATCCTCATCAGATGGTAAGCGGTTCAACGGGACTGCTGGGTGCAGCAGACGGCAGTTATATTCTCAAAAAAGATAATATCGGAGATGAAACTGCAAAGCTGTATATACGCACCCGTGACATTGAGGAAAAAATTTATACGGTGAAGTTTGATAAGGAACTTCACGAATGGAAATTTGTATCTTCCGACACTCCCGAAACGGACAGACTGCAAAATGATTCTGTTATGAATGCCTTTATTTTGTTTATGAAACAGATGGGGAAATTTACGGGAACGGCAGGAGAGCTTGTTCAAAGAATAGGCTGTGCAGTCAGTCCGAATGTGTTCAGCAGACGGCTGAACAGTCACCGCAGTGAACTGAAAAAAATCGGTATTGAATTCAAGGACATTCGTACTGGCACGAGCCGTGAAAAAATAATTGTATATCGTCCTCCCGAAAATGTTCAATGACGATATGACGATATTTTTTATGTGCGTTGATACGGTCTGCGTATCTTTGAAAAGTCTTTATTTTATCGTTGTTTCGGGCATGACGGTATTTGCAAAATCACGGCAGCCGAAAAAATATCGTCACCGAAAAAGTTTGAAGTAATCTAACGAGGGCAATATGAAATATCAGAGAAACCGAAATCAAAGCCTGACTGTCAGGCTCACCGAACAAGAAAAAAATCTTATTCAAAGCAAGGCTCAAAGAAAAAATATGTCCGTCACGGATTTCCTTGTGTTGTCCGTAACGGAACAGAGTAATGCCGCTGTTCTGAAACCTCTCCTTGCAATGCTTGCTGTTCTCAAAAACAAAACAGAGCATCTGAAAGAAAAATTTGATACAGCCGAACTCCGTGAAATAATCGACCGTCAAAACGATATTATTTCGGAAGTAAAAAGGCTTATCAATCGGGGATAATCGGGCGATTTCAGGGCGGTATATTAAAAAGCAGGAGAAAGTCAAGGCGTTGCTAAAGCCGCCTTGACGAATCACAGCAGCCGGCAGAGCCGACTGCCATGCGGTTTTCGAGACAGTATCATTACGGAGTCGCTTTTTGAAGTGTGGAGTCGGTTTCAAGACGTTGTTTCCCCGAACAGCCGATTATTAAGCCGTTTTTGAGGTTGTCGCACTTGTGGGTTTCATATAAAAAGGAGGTTTTGAGTGAATGTCGGAAACAGACGGCAAAAAAGAAGTAAAACACAAATTTGCACTATGGGTTAAAGATTCTTCAATGGAACTTGTAGAGAGCCAATACAAGCTTGATGACTGTAAAAGCAGAAGTGAATTTATCGAAAAAGCAATTAATTTTTACAGCGGTTACCTTGCTACAAAGAATAATGAGCAGTATATTTCAAATATGATGACATCAACTATGAAATCAATCATTGACGAAAGCGATAACAGAATCAGCAGAATGATTTTCAAAGTGGCAGTGGAACTTGCCATGACGATGAATATTATTGCGGCAACAAACGATATAGATGAAACTTCTCTCTCAAGACTTCGTGGAGAATGTATCAAGGAAGTCAAAAAACACAACGGAACTTTGACATTTGATGATGCGTACAAATGGCAGAAAGGATAAAATTTTATCAGGAAAAGGAGAAGTGAGAATTGAACAAAAAAGAATATTCAAAAATGTTAAGCAGCTATCCGTCAGCTATGAAAGCTGCGGAAGTGGCAGAGGTACTCCGTGTCAGCACCA
>CADCCP010000158.1:0-3460 GCA_902800005.1 uncultured Ruminococcus sp.
CAAGACCGAGATCATCATGCACTTTCTTAAAAAGCCTTTCCGCCTCGTCATAGGCTTGCAAAGCCTCTTCTTGCTTTCCGGTACGGCTCAGCAGGTCGCCTCGGGATTTCAGCACATTGGCAAGACCGAGATCGTCATGCTCTTTCTTAAAAAGCCTTTCCGCCTCGTCATAGGCTTGCAAAGCTCCTTCCAAATTTCCGGTAAGTCTCAGCAGGTCGCCTAAACGCAAATGCCACGAACTTTGTAAAGGAAAATCCTCTGGAACTTCCTGCGTAAGTCTTGTGAGAAGCGGAACAGAACGGACAACATCGAACTGATAATAATTGCCTGCATAGGCAAGGAGTATGAGCAATTTACCATATTTTTGTTTGTCAAGGCAATATTTGGCAAGATTAAAACACTCCGGTAGCCACTCCAAAGCTCTGTTCCAGTGTTTGTCATGTTCTTTATTTTTTCTATCATTCCCAAGCTTCAAAAGCGTACCGCACCATGTTATCCATGATGAAAATGCCGATTCGATTTCCGCCTTGAAATCTCCCGTTTCATCGAGATTTTCAAGATTTTTCTTGATACACAGCAGCATATTGGCTTTTTTGTCGTCCGTCATATCGATAAGACCGTACCGATAAAGCATATTCTCTCCGTCGGTCAACTCTTTTTTGTGGAATTTTCTGACAGAATTTTTGTTCAGCTCCCATATCATATTGCTGTCAAGCGGATAGACACTGTATGTATGCAAAGCCCATATAAAAACTGCCGCTTTGCTTTTTCTGACCTGCTGCCATGCCGGTTCAAGAGCACATCTGATACTGTCGTGCGTATCGGGTTCACCGGCAATATGACTGCTGATTTCACTCCATATATCTTTTACATTGTCGATGGAAGAACAATTCCTGCTGTATGTGGCTGTGAGAACAATCGAAAGAGGATGTCCGCCCATTTCTCTTATCAGGGAGATAAAAGAATCCTGTTCATGAGATTTCAGCTTTCTTCCGAGAGTTTTAAGAAACAGTTTTCCGCCGTCCGTTTCGGCAAGTTTATCAAAAGACATCGTTTTCATGTCCTTGTCGCTGTCAAGTTCGTGGACTTCCACTGTATCTCCGAAAGAAAAAATTACCTGACTTGAAATCAGCAGTTTCAGTCCTGCATCTGTCAGCCTTTTCAGACAGTCAGCAAGATCGTTCTTTTTTTCCTGTTCCGGATCATTCCAGACAGCCTCGAAATTGTCCAGATAGACATAATACGTTTTCTCGTTTTCCACCAAAAGCGAGTAAAGCATATCAAAAAGAGATTGCTGTGAAACATCTTTTCTGGAAATCCCAAATACTTCTGCGATACTCGGTATCACATCATCGGCACTGACACTTGCAAGATCAACGAAAGGCATGGAAAAATCGGGATTTTTACTCTTTAATTTCCAATAGACCGCTTTGCATATTTCTGTTTTTCCTATGCCTGCCGGTCCTTTGACGGTTACAGCCGAACTATTGGGATTATCCATATATCCGGATATTTCTTCTACAATTTCGTCTCTGCCAAGAAAATTGACCGAATTTTTATATTGCTGTTCCTGAGCTTGATCGGTGCTTATTTCACTCAGGGATTTTTTTTTTACATCTTCCGCCAACTGCTCGATAAGCACTTCCACCGCATCATGACAGCCCTTTGGATACCAGATGACTTTGATACCCATTTTATCCAGTTCGTTACGCCTTTTGTTAAATTCTTCTTTAAAGCGGCGGTGCCGACTGGAATATCGTTTTTAACTGCTGCGGCAGAGGTTTGGTTTCATCGGGATTTTTTTTACTTTTACCATAGGTAAGATCATAGCTCTTTTTGGTAAAAACCATATGCTGAGGATCATCTATCGTTCCATGCAGCTTGATGAGCAGTCGATTATTCGTTTGCAGCCGACTGTTTGTTTCATTTTCGTGGAATGTGTTTTTCGGATCGACAACAAACGGGGCATTCAGCAGCTTTTCCAGTGAAACATCAAAATTTGTCGTCACAAACGGTCCTTTGAAAAGTTGCGGCAGCAATTTCTGATATTCAGGTCTTTTGCTCTCATCGAGCTTTTTTGGAGAAAATTCCTCTTTCAGTGTATCCATAAGTGTATTAGGATTGTATGCCTTTTCCAAAAACGAAGCTGCCTGTTCATATTCTCCCTTTGTAAGACAATCCGCAACTTGCTTTTCGTAGTCAGTTCCCTTTGCCAAATTCCTAATCAGATTTCCCCAAAGCGGATAGCCTGCCCAAACGGACAGACCTGCACCAATTACAGGGGTTATACGGTCTCTTTTCAACTGCTCAGCCAATTTTTCATATACGATGGTATTATTTAACTTATTGTTTACATAAAAAGCATTCATCAAATCTTGAAATGTCATATTTTTCACCTCATTCATCGATTTTTATGACAATATTATATCATTTCTGTCTGTTTTTGTCAATTTTTTTATAAAATCTGTCCAATCATTTTCATCATATTCCGCAAAGTGCCTTGACAAAATCATATCTGAGATGTACAATTTCATACATAATGAAGAATATTAGGGGAAGTGATATCGTATGCCGGCAGGTTCTGTTGGAAACAACAATGTTGAGCCGGGTGAATTGCTCGAGCTGTACTGGAATTACTATGCACTGCACGCCGAACAGCGAATGAAAATACTGGAATTGTTTATCGCAATCGAAACGGTATTGTTCGGGGTTTTTGCATCCGAGATCCCCGGCGGAAGTTTCTCTGACAGAATTATAGCACTGGCTATCAGTGCCATTGCACTCCTTTGTTTTCTGCTTGACAAAAGAACTACAAATCTGCTTCATCAGTGCCGTGTAGCAATGCGTGCTTTGGAGAATGACTACATGAGCGGTTATCCCGATGATTTCAAATTATTCTCGAAAGTCAAACACAGCGAAGGTAAACTGAATTATTCCAAAATAATCAGGAATATATATTTATTCGTCAGCTTGATAGGAGCGGTGATCATTATCATTTCATTTTGCGTATGACATATCAAAAATCCGGAACGGAAGTTTATTTCCATTCCGGATCATTTTTTTGCAGTACGGGAGATTCAGGTTTATGTTTATTCCTGAAGGAGCTTAAGTATGTTCTCTTGTGCGTGTTCGGGCAGTAACGGTAAAATCTGCGGCAGTTCATGCTTATATGTTTCCGCTCCGTCATCGTCATCAAGCTGTGCACAGCAGACAATCAAAAAACAAAGCGTGTATCCGACAAATTCAAGAACCTGTTCTTTTTTATACAGATGCAGTGCTTCTTCATAGCATTTTTTTGCACCGGATATATCTTCATTGCAGACCAGCAGGTCGCCTCGGGAAAACAGCACATTGGCAAGACCGAGATCGTCATTTTCTTTTATGAAAAGCCTTTCCGCCTCGTCATAGGCTTTCAAAGCCTCTCCCTGATTTCCGGTACGGCTCAGCAGGTCGCCTCGGG
>CADCCP010000158.1:3553-6380 GCA_902800005.1 uncultured Ruminococcus sp.
AAAGCCTTTCCGCCTCGTCATAGGCTTTCAAAGCCTCTCCCTGATTTCCGGTACGGCTCAGCAGGTCGCCTCGGGATTGCAGCACATTGGCAAGACCGAGATCGGCATTTTCTTTTATGAAAAGCCTTTCTGCCTCGTCATAGGCTTTCAAAGCCTCTCCCTGATTTCCGGTACGGCGCAGCAGGTCGCCTAACCTCTTATACCACAAACTTTGTAAAGGAAATTCCTTTGGAACTTCCTGTGTAAGTCTTTTGAGCAACGGTAAAGAATAGACAATATCGAACTGATAATAATTGCCTGCATCAATGAGAAGTAATAATAATTCTCCATATTTTTGTTTATCAAGGCATTGTTCGGCAAGGTTGAAACATTCCGGCAGCCACTCCAAAGCTCTGTTATGATTTTCGGTATGTTCAGGATTTTTTCTATCTTCTCCAAGTTTCAAAAGCCCACCGCACCATTTTATCCATGCCAAAAATGCCGATTCGATTTCCACTTTGAAATCTTCCGTTTTATCGAGATTTTTCAGATTTTTCTTGATACACAGCAGCATATTGGCTTTTCCGTCGTCCGTAATATCGATAAGACCGTAATTCCAAAGTGCATTTCGCCCATCTCTCAAATCATTTTTTGAAAAAGGTTCGTTGGCAAATTCATTGAGTGTCGATATAATATCGTCATCAAGCGGATAAATGCTGTATGTATGCAAAGCCCATATAAAAATTGCCGCTTTACTTTTGCTGACCTGTTGCCATGCCAATCCGAGAGCATACATCAGGCTTTTATGTGTAGCACGTTCATCTGTATCGGGAATGTTAATTTCAATCGCACTCCATTCATCTTTTACATCATTGATTGAAACACACTGTCGGCAATATGTAGCTGTAAGAATGATCGAAAGCGGATGTCCGCCCATTTCTCTGACCAGAATTTTAAAAGAATCCTGTTCATAAGTTTTGGGAGATCTTCCGAGAGTTTCAATGAACAGCTTTCCACCGTCGGTTTTTTCAAATTCCTCAAAAGACATTTTTTCCTCATATTTACCTCTGTCAAGTGCACGGATTTCCACCGGTTTTCCGAAAGGAAGATTTGCTTGACTGGAAATCAGCAGTTTCAGTCCCGATTTTGTCAGTGTTCCGATATGAGAAAAAAGCTCGTTCTGCTTTTCTGTTTTCACTCCATTACAGACAGCCTCGAAATTGTCCAGATAGACATAATACTTTTTATTGCTCGTCGTCAAAAACGATTTCAGAATATCAAAAAGCTGTTCCGGTGAAACATCTTCTCTGAAAATCCCCAATTCCTTTGCAATACTCGGTATCACATCATCGGCACCGAAACCTGCCAGATCGATAAAGGGCATTGAAAAATCGGGAATTTTGCCCTTTAATTTCCAATAGACCGCCTTGCAGATTTCTGTTTTTCCTATACCTGCCGGTCCGTTGACGATGACAGCAGGAATGTCCGAATCGTTCATATATTCGGATATTTTTTCTACAATTTCATCTCTGCCAAGAAAATTGACTGAATTTTTGTATTGCTGTTCCTGCAAAGTCATTTTCTTGTCAATTACCGGCATATCGGGATCGATGCCCATATCTGTGGCTAACTGCCTGATAAGCACTTCCACCGCATCATGACAGCCCTTTGGATACCAGATGACTTTGATACCCATTTTATCCAGTTCGTTACGCCTTTTGTTAAATTCTTCTTTAAAGCCCGTTGCTCCACTGCATTTTTCAAATACCCTGCACGTCCTGTCACTGCCAAGACTGCAGCCGAGAAAAAGCGGCGGTGCCGACTGAAATACGAGTTTCAATTTTTGTGGCAAAGGTTTGGTTTCATCGGGATTTTCCTCGTCATCACCGTAAGCGGAATCATAGCTTTCTTTGGTAAAAACCATGTGTTGACGATCTTTTACTGTTCCGTGCAGCTTGATGAGAAGCCGATTATACATTTGCAGCCGGTTTTCTGTTTCATTTTCGTAAAATGTGTTTTTCGGATCGACAACAAACGGAGAATCCAACAGCTTTTCCAATGAAACATCGAAATTTGTCGTTACAAACGGTCCTTTGAAAAGTTTCGACAATAATTTCTGATATGGCGGTCTTTTGCTCTCATCGAGCTTGTCGAGGGAAAATACTCTTGTTAGGGTGTCTATAAGATTATTGTGCCCATACTCTTCTTCCAAAGCAGAAGCCGCCTCTTCATACTTCCCGTTTTCAAGATAAGTTCTGATAACCTCTTCATTGTCAAAATTTTTTGCCAATGTTTGGATTAAATCTTTCCAAAGCGGATATTTTGCCCAAGCGGACAGACCTGCACCAATTACGGGTGTAATACGGTCGTTTTTCAGTTGTTCAAGCAATTCTCCGTATACGACGGTATTATTGAGATGATCATTTCTATGAAAAGCGTTCATCAATTCCTGAAATGTCATATCTGCCATCTTTTTTCACCTCTCTCATTGATTTACTGATTATCTTTATCATATCATCTCCGACATTTTCTGTCAAATCTTTCTGTATAGCCGACCGTCTAATTAAATACAAAACAATCCGCCCGAAACATAAAAATTTCGGGCGGATTTTGATACTATTTCAAATATATTTATTTTGGTACTTACGGCATGATTTTGCAACTTTTTTTCAAAATAGGTATAAAACATTGACAAAAACATATAATTAAATTATAATTTATATTGAAAATATGTAAAATGGAGGTAAAGTTATGCTCCTTGAGTTTAAATTTGGAAATTACAAATCATTTCGGGAGATCAATAGCTTCCAGATGATTGCAGCACCCAAGCAAAAGGGTCTTGATTACA
>CADCCP010000159.1 GCA_902800005.1 uncultured Ruminococcus sp.
ATTTCAAAGGCGGTTTAAGTTCACTTCCAGAAGTGAAATTTGAAAATACCAGCGACAGAGGAAACTGTGTTGCCAATCCCCGTCAGATTGAAAGAGTTGTTCCCGGAGTCGTATTTGAAACGGTCATTGTCTATAACGAACTTGTTTCCGAAGAAACAGAAAAAGATTTGCAGACGCTTGCAGAGGGAATGAAACTGTTACAGTATGATTATCTCGGCGGACACGGCACAAGAGGTTACGGCAGAATCAGCTTTGAAAATATCACCGTCAGGATTTTCAACGGAGATGACAAAGACCAAAATATTCTGGAAAGCTATTTTGATGAGGTGAAAAATAGTGAACTACTGCATTTATAAGCTGAATTTTACTTCACCCCTGCACTGCGGTCGTGGTGACGGTGCGGTTTCCCTGACAAATACCGCTATGACTTTGCGTGCAGATACCATATTTTCTGCCCTGTGCAATGAACTTGCCTGTATGTCCGATAAAAAAGAAATCAAGGAATTTATCTCCTTGTGTCAGGATAAAAAGCTGCTTTTTTCCGATACATTCCCTTTCCATGGAGATGATTTTTATTTGCCTGTTCCTGTGTTTCCTTTGGCTGACAGAGTGGAATTCGATGTAAAAAACCGCAAGGCTATCAAAAAAATCAAATGGCTCCCTGCAGCAGATGAGTATTTCAGGGCTTTTTCGGAATATATCCAAAGCGGAATCATGTTTGATTGCAATAGCTTGACAAAAGAGTTTGCCAAATTTCGTACAGATGTAAAAGCCTGCGTAAGAAACGCTGAAGAAGATACAAAGCCTTTTGAAGTAAGTGTCTGCGAATTTGAGGAAAACTGCGGTCTTTACGGTATTATCGGCTATGAATCGGACAAGGATATAAACAATGTACTTGCACTTCTGGCAAGTATCGGTATCAGCGGAATAGGCGGTCAGGTCAGCAGAGGCTTTGGAAAGTTTACTCTCGAAGTCGCTGAAAATACGGATTTTTTCCAAACACGCCTTGATAAAAAAATCAATTCATATATGCTTTTGACTTCATCTCTGCCGAAAACGGAGGAAATGGAAAAGGCACTTACAAATGCCTATTACAATCTGATACGCAGAGGCGGATTTTCCTTTTCACCGTATGCCGATACGTTCAAAAAACAGACACAATATTATCTTTCATCAGGCTCGGTTCTGAAAAACGCCTTTAGCGGAGATATATATACAGTCGGTGAAAACGGCAGACATGATATTTACCGCTATTCTAAACCGATTTTTTTGGGGGTGGAACTCTAAATGGAACATATCTTTGAATATTACACACTCAGACTCACCACAAAATCACCTGTATTTGTCGGAAGCGGTCAGTCCATCAGTAAAAAGGAATTCTGCTTTGTTCCCCAGAAAGATGTCATACGCTTTATGGATATGGAAAAGCTGATCGAATATTTTTCACAGTCGGACAGGGAACTGGAATTGTTTGAAAAATTCATGCTCAATGACCTGTCTTTGAAAAAAGAGGGTGAACTCGGCACAAAATACGGTGAAGAATGTTTTGTCAACGGTCTTAATGCATTTCTGAACCTGATCGGAATGAAAGTAGGTGACAGAAAAAAATTTGTCATTTATGAAATCGCCAATGACGGAATGTTTGGAAAATACTCCGTGTGAAATTCAGCGTTTCATGAGAGGTGCAGACGGCAGAGCCTATATCCCCGGAAGTTCCGTCAAAGGAATGTTAAGAACTGCCCTGTTACAGCAGATTATCCGCCAAAATCCCGATAAACTGCCGTTTGAAAGCGACATGAAACATGAAGGGAAAAATATCGAAAATCAAATGATCAATACCCTCACACTAAAGCGTGACAGAAATGGCATTCCCAATAACAAAGATGCCGTCAACAGCATTATGAAAGGCATCAGTATCAGCGACAGTGAACCTATTTCCAATGACTCCTTCACGGTATGCAAAAAAATCGATCTGAAAAAAGACGGCTCTTTCAATACCATCAATTTAGTCAGAGAATGTATCAAACCATATACGGAAGTCGTTTTTCATCTGAAAGTCGATAAGCGTTATTTTAAACCTGTCGGAATACAATCGGATTTTGAACCGCTTTTCAGGGAAATCATCAGGGCATTTGACGAGGATTACAGAAATTTCTATCTGACAAAATTCAGAAATCTTGACTTCAACGAAAAGCAGCTTAAAAATGATTTTCTCGTACTTGGCGGCGGAAGCGGTTATTTCGGCAAAAATGTGATATATACCCGTTTCGGATTTGAAAAAGGTCTGAAAAAAGTGTCGGATTACATGAAAACAAAAACTCAGTTTATTAACGGAAAAAAAGTCTTTACCAATTCCGATGACTACGGCTTGAGAATATCACCGCATATTCTGAAAATCACCCAATATCAGGGAGAAATGTATCACATGGGAATTTGTGATGTTGACTTGGAAAGGGAAACTATATGATAAGTCATTTTTCGATAATGATGAGGTCGCCTGACGACATGAAGGAAAAACTTAACGGCTATCAGATGTACGGCTGTCTGATGAGTATGCTGAAAGAGGAAACGGCAGAGTGGCTGCATGAAAACAGCCGCTCGCCTATATCTCAGCATATCATTTATTAATTATA
>CADCCP010000160.1 GCA_902800005.1 uncultured Ruminococcus sp.
TTTGCCGACAGGCTGCGGAAAAACAATTGTCTTTGCAAAGATTACAGAGGAATGTGTCCGACAGGGAAAGCGTGTGCTTATCCTTGCACACCGTGGAGAACTGCTTGAACAGGCAGCCGATAAACTCTATAAAGCAACAGGCTTGAGAAGTTCTCTTGAAAAAGCCGAAAGCAGTTGTCTTGGTTCATGGTATCGTGTAACAGTTGGGAGCGTTCAGACGCTTATGAGAGAAAAACGGCTTGCACTCTTTGATGAAAGCTATTTCAACACGATTATCATTGATGAAGCTCATCACTGCATTTCCGACAGCTATCAGAAAATATTGAAACACTTTGACAATGCGGACGTTCTGGGCGTTACGGCAACACCTGACAGGGGCGATATGAAAAATCTCGGTACATACTTTGACAGCCTTGCTTATGAATATACACTTCCGAGAGCGATAAAAGAGGGCTATCTTTCCCCGATAAAAGCCGTAACAATCCCTTTACAACTCGATTTATCGGGTGTCAGCACGCAGGCAGGCGACTTTAAAGCAAGTGATATTGATACAGCACTTGATCCGTATCTGTACAGTATCGCCGATGAAATGAAAAAGTACTGTACGAATAGAAAAACCGTTGTATTTCTGCCGTTGGTAAAGACTTCACAGAAATTCAGGGATATTCTGAATGAAAACGGTTTGTGCAGAAATTTTAAAGGACTTCGACAGCGGAAAATACAATGTTATCTGCAATTCAATGTTGTTGACAGAGGGTTGGGATTGTCCGTCGGTTGACTGTGTAATAGTGCTCAGACCTACAAAAATAAGAGGACTCTATTGTCAGATGGTCGGACGTGGTACAAGACTTTGTGAGGGTAAAAAAGATTTATTGCTTTTGGATTTTCTCTGGCACACCGAAAGACATGAACTTTGCAGACCTGCACATCTGATATGCGAAAGTGAGGAAACCGCTGCTAAAATGACGGAAAATCTCGCTGAAAATGCGGGCTGTCCGATCGATATAGAGGAAGCCGCCGAACAGGCAAGTGAAGATGTCGTTGCACAGCGTGAAGAATCCCTTGCAAAAACTCTTTCGGAAATGAAACACCGCAAAGGAAAATTGGTAGATCCCTTACAGTATGAAATGTCGATACAGGCGGAAGACTTGGCAAATTATATACCGACTTTCGGTTGGGAAATGTCACCGCCTACGCAAAAACAGATAGACAAACTTGAAAAATTCGGTATCTCTGCCAATGAAATAGATAACTGCGGATTGGCTGCAAAACTTATCGACAGACTTCATAAACGTGCTGCTGCCGGTCTTGCAACACCAAAGCAGATAAGATGTCTTGAAAGCAGAGAATTTCAACACGTCGGCACATGGACGTTTGAACAGGCAAATAATATGATAAACAGAATTGCCGCAAACGGTTGGAGAATCCCTGCCGGTATCAATCCGAGAACTTACGGAGTAAATTATGACTGAAATTTTGAAAGCATTGGAATATATCAATCCTGCACAGCTTTCTTATCAGGAATGGGTGAATATCGGAATGGCTCTCAAACATGAGGGCTGTTCCGTGCTTGACTGGGATAACTGGAGCAGGAATGACAGCCGTTATCATGACGGCGAATGTATCAAAAAATGGGAAAGTTTCAACGGTTCGGATAAGCCCATAACAAAGGCAACTATTTTTAAAATGGCTCGTGACAACGGTTATCAATCTCAATCGGGATATGAGCTTGACTGGAATGACGAAATATCCGTTGAAACAGAAGAAAAAAATAATTATTGTCAGCAGATAATCACATATCTTGAAACGCTGTTTGAAATGAATGAAAATGTAGGCTATGTCACGGAAACGTGGGAAAAGGACGGTAAATATTTACCCTCAAAGGGGCATTTCGACAGAACGGCAGGACAGCTTATTGAAAGCCTTTCAAGGTATGACGATATAGGGGCGGTATTCGGAGATTACAACGAAAAAGCAGGGGCTTGGATACGTTTCAATCCGCTTGACGGCAAAGGCGTTAAAAACGAGAATGTAACGGAGTTCAGATATACACTTGTTGAAAGTGATGATATGGATTTAACGGAACAAAGACGTATCATTGAAGAAATG
>CADCCP010000161.1:0-841 GCA_902800005.1 uncultured Ruminococcus sp.
GTCATACCTGACACAGTTGTTGTCCAATATTTCACGCAGGATTGCAATGATTTTTTCAATGTTGCCGTCATTTGAAAACCGTATGTGTGCATTTCTCAGACTGACACCCAACTTTGTAGCAATCACCATGTAAACCGCACTTTTCTGCATTATCCTGTTAGCCGTTATCAAGTCTATATATCTATGTGCAACCAGTCGTTGATGCCTCAGCCAGCCATCCAAAACTGCAACAAATACCCAAAAACACCACACTCATCTCCAAAATCTTACATACCACCACGGATATGTTTAACTCTCTCTAAAAAGAGCTTACTCGTGTATTGTAATCAAAATAACGAAATTGCATTGCACAGGAGTGTTCTTCCACATTTGTTAAAAAAGCAGAGGAAATGCACTTGTTTCCTCTGCTTTTTCATAAATATTTTATTTTCAGAACACTTTCACGGCAACCATTTAGGCATTACAGAAAGAACTGCTTCTTGTTCTGCTGTCCTGAGATAAACCGAATTGAGTTCGGACTTTTGATAATGCAAATAAGTATCTTTGGTTTTGTCGGTCAGTAATGCTGTAAAAAAGCGTTCCCAACTGAAATATTTTTCGCTTTCGATATTTTCCGAAGGCTCAGCTAAAATTTTTGTTATCTCCGAGTCCCTCACCAATCCTGACCGTAATACAAGCCATTCAAAAGATTCGGGAAGATATAATATAATATTTCTGACTCTTTTCAATGCCAATACACGTTCTATTTCCGCACCGAATGCAGCTCCGTCAGCAATCACCAATACAGTTTTTTCTGTCTGCTTCAGCAACTCCTTGTAAATATTGCTGTTGCCTTGTGCAG
>CADCCP010000161.1:874-2399 GCA_902800005.1 uncultured Ruminococcus sp.
TCTACCAGAACCAAATCAGGCGGTAACAGTGGTTCTGACGGAATATTGCACAACGGATAAAACTCCGCATATAAGCGTTTTGTTCCCTGATAACGATTACCCGCTTTATTTTTTATACCATAAATTTCCTGTATGCTGTACGGCAAATGAAACAAAGATGATCTTGTAGCAATCACATAATAATTATCGGAATTTTTAATTGCACGGGCAAAGTCCGCCGATAATACAAAAGCATCTCCTTCATCGATAAAAACAATACTGTCATGAATCAAGGATATGTTTTCCTGCCAGCGAAGACCGGTCAGCACAGTACAATCTTTTTGACAGCGAATGGTAATACCGCTTGCAGCTCCGTTTTGCTGATATGCCGCAATCATATCGATCAGCGTTGTTTTTCCTGTGGCACTGTCTCCACGCAGTATGGTTATATTTCGATTGATTGTAAATTTATACTGCAAACGGCGGTTTTGAACAATAACTTCATATTTCCCTTTCATTTTCAGACCACCTCATAAAAACAGTCCTGCCGAAAGAACATACTCATTCATTGAATGAACGATCGTATCATTGTTCATAATACGCAGTTCAAATGGTTTTTCACCGAAATCCATCAAATGATGCAGACCTATTATCAAATCATGGTCAGATTTTTCGGCAATTTTCAGAATCCATTTTGCACAGTTATCGCCACAGGTGGAACAGTTAAAAATTCTGTCGGAGTCATGTTTAAGCAAGATCAATGTTTTTACACCGCCCGAAAGCTGCTTTACGGGAATTACACCAAGTGCCTTGCTGTCAACAGCGTTGGAACTCAATACAACAGCTTTATCAATATCCTTGATCATTTTTTGAGAAAACGGATCGGTGATCCATGAATCAAGATAAGTGTTATCAAAATAAACACTGGTGTTATAAACATATCTGCTTTTCAGTTTTTCCGGTATATTTCCAAAATATATATTCAGCATAACTTATCGCCTCTTTTTTCATTATGGGAATACATTATCCGAAATATTCCCAATTTGAATCTATTACATATTTTAGCAAAATCTATATATAAAGTCAATCTGATAAGCAAGTATTCATATCGGATTATTCATCTCATCATATTTTTTCTTTCCTCTCCGAATATTTTGAAACTTCCAATTTTTTTCTGTCATACCTGACACAGTTGTTGTCCAATATTTCACGCAGGATTGCAATGATTTTTTCAATATTGCCGTCATTTGAAAACCGTATGTGTGCATTTCTCAGACTGACACCCAACTTTGTAGCAATAACCATGTAAACCGCACTTTTCTGCATTATCCTATTAGCAGTTATCAAGTCTATGTATCTGTGTGCAACCAGTCTTTGATGCCTTAGCCAGCCATTCGCAACCCTGCCTTTCAACTCAAACTTGTCATCGCAAGCCATGTATGCGTCACAATCCGGATAATGACTGCATACATAGTAATTTTTGCTGCTGCCCGGACTCACACTGTCCATGAACAGATACTCCGCAGGTCTGAAAATCATCTTACTC
>CADCCP010000162.1 GCA_902800005.1 uncultured Ruminococcus sp.
GGCAAATGCTGTATGATTAACCGTCATAGCTATTACGGCAAGCAGTTTTATTTGTTCTCTATTCATCTTTGGACTTCCTCTTGAAAAGTCTTTTCAATATATTTTCTTTCGGCTTATAAGTGCCGTCACGCAGACAGATTTCTTTTTTAAGATACTCTATGTAAAAGTGCTGTGCCACGTCAACAGCTATGAAAATCAATAATAAATACTGCATAGCCACCACCTTACAGAGTTAAAAACAAACCGAACAACTTTTTCGGACGTTTTTTCGGCTGTTCTATCTTCACATACTTTGAAAGTATCTCATTGTAAATGCCTTTGTTCCAGTCACAAGGCATTGTATAATCGGGACTGTTTTTTACTCTGAAACACTTGCAGTGACCTTTTATCATCTGTTTTGAGAACTTCACAAAGTTCTTTTGACTGACGGGAAAGAAAACGTAATTTATATCTTTGATATACGGCAGTTCCGAATTGAGATAGTCCGCCAAAATGGATATGTTCCATTCATCAAAGGAACAAATACATATTTTTATTTCGGCATTGTCGAAATAATCTATTTCGGTATATCCGCAGTCGCAGATTGAAAAGCGGAAATGCACTTTCATTTTTTGATACAGGTGCAACGGATATATGATAATATCATTGATTTCACAGCCTTGCGGTGCTTCATTGATACCGTGATATTTCAAATAGCCGTTGTATGTACTTTCATCAAGAAAGACTGCCACTGTCTGCTTGTGTTGCATAAGTGTCACGGCTATTTCAAATGCCGTCAGCGTACAGCCTGTTTGCCTTTCCGAAAGCGTTTCAATTGCAATCGTGATATGTTCGTTGAACGGTTCTATAATCTGTTCAGGCGGTTCATCATAGGTGATGACCTCTGCTTGATAGTCGGTATTCTCAACGCTCATTTTTTCCAAGTCAACGGGAGTGGTATCTATGATTTTTTCAAAGGTCTGAATAAAAGTCGGTGTGTTTTGTTCTTCTTCCTGCCGTTTGTCAATCAATTCCTGCAAACTCTCTTTTGTCAAGGGAGTTGCAAGCAACTCTGTAAACTTGTTGCGGAAACCTCTTTCATACACGTCATACGGCAGAATGTCATAAATACCGTATTGTGCCAGTAAACCGACTGTATTCAGATAATCTCTTTCATTGTTCTTGTCAAGCCTGCCGAAGAAGTATATAATACGCATTTTCGGGCAAGCCCTCAACAGTTCACCGACAGAAGAAAGAAAATCAAAATTTTTGCTTTTCACTCCACGAACAACCACTAAAATATGCGGATTATAGTATTCAGCGATACGCTTTACAAAATTCGACTTCAATTCCGTTTCATATCCCAGTAAATTATGATTATTGGTATTTTTCATACATTCATCGAATACACGGATATTTTTCTTTTCTGTTGCGATAACGATATTCACTGAATGACCACCTCTTTTCTGATTTCATCAAGTTCATTCTTGAACTTGAAACACTCATAAGCACCGCTTGAAACGATTATCAGATAGTCACCGTATTTTTCTACAAGCCTTGCACGATGGGAGGAATTGTCCGACAATCCCTCCGCATTGGTGTAAATTATCGGACAATCTATGCCATAGTATTTTTCAAGTGTCGGTTCACTTATTGCAAGACCATAGATTTTATTGTATTCAAGCCTGTATTTTTCATTGACCGTTATTCGATACACCGATATATCATCAACATTGTAACGGTTTATAAGATGTTCTCTTAAATCGTTCAAGATTTCATTGATACTCTTTTTCACGGGAGTTTCGGTTTTTTTATCGACAACGGCAAGTGTTGTAGTTGTACTGTCAATCTTGATTTCGGCTGATGTTTCGGCTGACTTATCCTCAAACTTCCTGAACTTTGATTTTGACGTGCCGAAAGAAAACTTTTTCTTACTCATTGTCATCATCTCCGTTTTCTTCATCTTTCAGAGAAGATGTTTCATACATCTTATACATCAAACTGTTTTTCGGGATAGGTTTTCTGAAAGGTATGATTTTCTGACCGCA
>CADCCP010000163.1 GCA_902800005.1 uncultured Ruminococcus sp.
AAATTATGATATATGTGTAAAAGTCAAGGATAATTCGGGCAAGACGGATAAACAATATTTTACATTAACAGTCAAATAAGCATAAAAGGCAACTATACGGATTTCTCCGCATAGTTGTCTTTCTGCTTTATATGGGACACGGTGTCCCAGTTGATGTAAGGCTATTGGTCTTTTGATTATCACGTTTCTTTCAATGTGGCTTCACCGAACTTTACGAACATTTTAGGTCTTTCCCAGTAACTTTCATACTTTTCAATATGAATTTCCATCATATAGATACCGCCTGTATATACTGCCAAACCTTTATCAAGGGAATTGCCATTGACGTTGTTCGTTATCATATTATCAAAGTCAACTCCGCTTTCACGGATACCGAACATAATCTTGTAGTCTTTGGTGTCCTCGTCAGGCAGTGTATGTACAATATCATCTACATTCTGCCAACTGATAAACAAGTCGCTTGCATAGTATTTTGTATATTTGCCGACACGGTGAATTAAGAATGTCAGAATATCGGATAAGTTGATGTCAAACTGTCCATCGGTATCAAAAGCGTAACTCCACGAATTATTTGTTTCCATCATCACAGACTTTAAAACAAAATCCTCTGTCGTATAAAGTTTTCTTTCCGAACTGTCCCAGTGGATTTTGCCGTCATCGTCTATCTGACAGCCTGTTACTTTCAATATCCATTTGCTCTCTGTGTTCATCAATTCAGCGTCAAATCCGTCTGCTGATAAGCAACGATACTGTAAGCCTATTATGCTTGTGTAAACCTCGTTTACTGTCGGTCTGAAATACTGTCTGTTTTCCATTTCAATCTCTCCATTCATTTTTTTAGGTATCTTCGGGATTTCTCTCTCCCTGACACTTACTATTATACACTGTACCCATTGTATTGTCAATATGGTATTTTTAACAAATGTACCCATTGTATTTTGTACAATGTGACCATTGTATTTTATGGGAATTTGTTTTATAATTACAGACAACGGATATTTATATCTGAATAAATAAAGGTGGTAATGACAATGCCTGAAAACAAAAACAGTAAAGCTAAAATTGAAGCCAACAACAGATACAATGCAAAAGCCTATGAGGAAATCAAATTGCGTGTAAAAAAAGGCGAAAAGGACTTAATCAAGAGTTATGCGGAAAGTAAAGGCAAATCCTTGAATGCTTATATCAGCGACTTGATAAAAGACGATATGCAACTTTCAGCAGTAGAAGAAGAAATAGGAATTTAATTTACATTTTCTTTTTCTTTTGGCTAAATCATTGACAACTGGGACACCGTGTCCCAGTTGTTGTAAAATTATATGATGAGGACTGTCAGCAACGGAAGCAGAAGAAAATAAAATATAACAGGGGAATTTATTATGCTGAATGTTTCGCATTGTTTTTCTATACGAAATTAGGTGTTTCACTCGGTTATTGTGCGGATATTGCCGATATGCCGAAATTGGATTTTATCCGTTTCCTTTCGGATAATGGTGTTTCTGTCTTTAACTTTGAAAGTGAAGATGAATTGAAAGAAGATATTGCAAATGCTTGACGGAATGAACAACTGGGACACCGTGTCCCAGTTCATAATAAAATGATTGGAGTAAATATAAATGGCTGAAATAACAAAATCACAGGAACGTGATGAACTGCACAGAACGATTTGGAGTATCGCTGACGATTTGAGGGGCAGTGTTGACGGTTGGGATTTTAAACAGTATGTATTGGGGATTATGTTTTACAGGTATATTTCCGAAAATATCACGCAATACATCAATGAAAACGAACACGCAACAGGTGATACTTCCTTTGACTATGCAAAATTGACGGACGATGAAGCAGAAGAAGCCCGTGAAGATTTGGTTAATGCAAAAGGTTTCTTTATCCTGCCGAGTGAATTGTTCTGCAACGTCCACGCAAATGCTAAAAATGATGATGAACTCAATATGACATTGGAAAAGGTCTTTAAAAATATTCAGAATTCGGCTGTCGGTGCGGATAGTGAAGAAAATTTCAAAGGCTTGTTTGATGATATTGATGTCAACAGTAATAAATTGGGTGCAGGCGTTTCCAAAAGAAATGAAAAATTGAGAAAACTGCTTGACGGTATCGCACAAATGAATATCGGCAATTATCACGATAATACAATAGATACCGTTGGGGACGCTTATGAGTTTTTAATGGGAATGTATGCGTCAAATGCAGGCAAATCGGGCGGTGAATACTTCACTCCGCAAGATGTTTCCGAACTGCTTACAAAATTGGCTATATACGGAAAAACTTCCGTTAATAAAGTGTACGATCCAGCGTGTGGCTCAGGCTCGCTTTTGCTGAAAACTGCTAAAATTTTGGATATGAAGAATATCCGTCAAGGCTTTTTCGG
>CADCCP010000164.1 GCA_902800005.1 uncultured Ruminococcus sp.
GACGGGGAACAATTTTTTGAGGTGTAGAAATTATGGGACTTTTAAATTTGGACAGAAAAAAAGAGTTTACTCCCGAACAGCTTGAAAGCAAGAGAACAAAGGATTTTTTTGATATGATACTGCCGTCAACGATAAAATTTTTGACAGACCATTATATAATCGGAGATTCCCATCGCTGTGCGTGGGCAATTAGGGAATATCCGCCATCAACAGAAGAACAGGCTATTCTTGCACAGCTTGCCGACAAAAACGGTGTTACTTTGAGGATATATCATCGTTTGGTTGAAAATATGGAACAGCGAAAGATAATTCAGAATGCCACTCGCAAAAACAAGCTGATGTCGGGTGGAAATGATGTCAGTGAAACTATCGAAGCCGAAAGCAACTTGAATGATGTTGTTACGCTGTTGGCAAATTTAAGGCGAAACAAAGAACCGCTTTTGCATTGTTCTGTGTTCATCGAACTGAAAGCAAAAAGCATGAGGGCATTGAAAGAACTGCAAAGTGATGTTTCTATGGAACTGACACGCTCCAAAATTTCGGTTGACCGTCTGACACTGCGACAGAAAGAGGGATTTTTGTCGGTCATGCCGTTGGGAACAAATCAATTCGGAGATATGTATGAAAGGGTGCTGCCTGCAAGCTCTGCGGCAAACCTCTATCCGTTCAATTTTTCGGGCAAGACCGATCCAAAAGGCTTGTATATCGGGCGAGATAAATTCGGCTCAAATATTCTTGTTGATTTCGATAAGCGAAGTGAGGACAAGACCAACAGCAATATTTTAATTCTTGGAAACAGTGGTCAGGGAAAATCATATCTGTTAAAGCTGATACTCACGAACATTCGTGAGAGTGGCAAAAATATCATCTGCCTTGATCCCGAATCGGAGTTTGAGGAGCTGACCGAAAATCTCGGTGGCTGTTACATTGACTTCATGTCGGGAATTTATAAAATAAATCCGCTTGAACCGAAAGCGTGGAACAGTGATGACAATGTGGAGGAAGATGTTCCACAAGCATTCAAAGGCGTGACAAGGCTGTCACAGCATATTGCATTCCTCAAGGATTTTTTCAGGACTTACAAAGATTTTGATGACCGACAGCTTGACACAATAGAAATTCTCTTGAAAAAGCTGTATGACAATTTCGGAATAACGGACAGCACCGACTACAGCGAGAAAAAATCAACGGATTTTCCGAAGATGTCTGACTTCTATCAGCTGTGTGAAAGTGAATATCTGAATTTCAATGCAAAAGAGAAACATCTTTATGATGAAAATATGCTGCAGGAAATTTGTCTTGGCATAAACAGTATGTGCGTTGGTTAAACAAAAGACTGAAAGATACTATGCTTTTCAATCTTCTGTCGTACATGAGCAACGAACTGTTGGGCAAAGGAAATACAGTTGCCGCCATAGATGAAATGTATTTGTTCCTCTCGAACTTGACGGCAGTCGAATATATCAGAAATGCTATGAAGCGTGTTCGCAAAAAGGAATCCTCTGTTATTCTGGCAAGTCAGAATACAGAGGATTTTTTGCTGCCGAATATCCGTGAGTACACAAAGCCGCTTTTCTCCATACCGACACATCAGTTTTTATTCTATCCCGGACACATCAATCCGAAAGAATATGTTGATGTAACGCAGGTTGAAATGAGCGAATTTGCGTTGTTCAGAATACCCGAACAGGGTACTTGTCTGTATCGGTGCGGCGGTGAGAGATACTTGCTGAAAGTCACAGCACCCGATTACAAAGCAAAATTATTCGGAAAGGCAGGCGGCAGATAATGAAAGTTGTAGGTGCGGCTCTGAAAAAAATTGTCGTTGCACTTGTTTCCAATCCGCAAAATTGGAAAACTATTGTCGGAATCATTCTTGCACTGATAATCGTTGTGGTTACACCGGTTGCCGTGATCGTGGCAATTTTGAACGGCAATATCGAGATTGACCAAAGCAGGCTGGCACAAATCGTTCAGCAGAACATTACCGCAGAACAGAGTTCCAGTCTTGAAATGATAAACACCACAATGGAAAAAGTGGAACAGGAGT
>CADCCP010000165.1 GCA_902800005.1 uncultured Ruminococcus sp.
AGATACACATGAATACCAAGACTACATGAAAAATCAGACGATTGGCAATGCTTCGGAGTTCATTTCAAGAGTGATAGAGGATAATAATTCCGAGATTGCCGGCAGAGAGGGCTATGCAAAATATATCGCACTCCGTCCTCGTGCCGAAAGAGTCGGCAGTCACGGACTGTTTACGGATGACGGTGTGGAAGTGAATTTACAGCAAGTGACAGACGAAATGAACCGCCACAAAGGAAATATCTGGACGATAATTATTTCCCTGCACCGAGAAGATGCGGAAAGATTGGGATTCAATACGGGCGAAAGATGGCGAACCATGCTCCGTACACATACAGCTACTCTGTCCGAAAATTTCAAAATACCTATGAAAAATCTTCGTTGGTATGCGGCTTTTCATAACGAATCCCATCACCCCCATGTTCACATGATGGTCTACTCCGCAAACGAAAACGAGGGTTATCTTTCGAAACAGGGCATTGAAAATCTGCGTTCTGCGTTTGCAAAAGATATTTTCATGCAGGATTTATACTGTATTTACGAAAAGCAGACGGAGTACAGAGATAAAATTCGTGGTGACGGAAAGAAAATCATAGAGGGTATTGTTTCGGAGATCAACGCTGAAAACACCGCAAATCCGCAGATACAAATGCTGCTGATACAGCTTGCCGAAAGGCTTTCAAGGACAAAAGGAAAGAAAGTTTACGGCTATCTGAAACCCGAAGTAAAAAGCATTGTTGACATGATTTTAACGGAACTGTCCAAAGATGAACGGATACAAAAGCTGCATGACCTGTGGTATCAGCAGAAAGAAAATGCCTTGAAAATCTATACCGAAGCCATGCCGCAGAGGATTCCGTTGGTGTCAAATAACGAGTTCAAGCCCATGAAAAATGCGATTATTCAGGAGGCTCTGAAGATTTCCAAAAACGATAATCCACCTAAAAACGCAGATAGCAATGAAGTTGAGGAAGATATGCCTTTGCCAATGCCGCCCGAATATGATGTGCCCGAATATTTCGGTGGAGAAAAAACATGGTGGACAGAACAATATAAAAAAGCAAGACAGTATCTTTACGGTGACAAAGAGCATGAACCCGACTTTGAAAAAGCTATGGAACTGCTGAAATCAGAGTCGGAAAATGACAACGGCTTTGCCGTGTATGATTTGGGAAAGATGTATCTTTCGGGACTTGGGTGTGAAAAGGACGAAGTGAAATCATGGGGAATGTTTGAAAAAGCGTATCGGCTTTTTATTGAGAGAGAACCGAAAGAGAAAAATCCGTCATACTTGCAGTATCGAATAGGAAAACTTTATGCTCTCGGACATGGTGTTGAGCAGGATTATTCAAAGGCGGCTGAGTGGTATCAGAAAGCAGTTGACAAGCAAAATCCATTTGCTGCCTACGCTCTTGCAGGACTTTATGACAGAGGTCAGGGTGTTCAGCAAAACGATACAAAAGCTTTTGAATTGTATACGGTTGCCACAAGTGATCCTAAAAAGCCAAATGCCTATGCACAGTATGAACTCGGAAAAATGTGCCGTGACGGTATCGGAACAGTCATTGATGAAGAAAAATCAAAGGACTGGTTTAAAAAAGCCTATCAGGAATTTTTGAAAATTGAGAAAGATATGGCAGATGACAAGCTGTATTACCGTATCGGTCAGATGAATTTCAAGGGTATCGGAACGGAAATCGACTTGAAAAAGGCAAACTTTGAAAAAGCTGTTAAACTCGGCAATGATAATGCCATGTTCAGTCTTGGAAAGATGTATTTTTACGGCAACGGTGTTGAAGAAGATTTCAAAAAAGCCCTTGAATATCTGAAAAAATCCGCAGATAACGAAAATATCTATGCACAGAAATTCCTTGAAAATATGGAGAGAAACAGAAATCATAATGCGGCAACGGGAACATTAAGTTTGTTAAAGTATCTCGGAAAAATCTTGCAGGACAGGATTGACGAAAACCAAATCTTTGCCGACAGCAGAGTTGACCGCAAACTTTACAGGAAAATTCAGGACAAGAAACAGGCTCACGGCTTGAAACAGTAGGAGGTGTTTGGAAATGGGATATGTAAAATTCACGGAAGAAGAAAGAAATCGTGCAAGGGAAACAAACTTGGCGGATTTTTTGACAGAGCATGGTGAAACGGTTAAAAAGTCTGGTTCGGAATTTGTTTGGCTTGACGGAGAGCAGAAAGTTACTTTGAGAGGTAATCTTTTCTTTCATCAGTACGAGCAGAAAGGCGGAGATGCGATAGACTTTGTTCGCAAATTCTATGGGAAGAACTATGTTGAAGTGGTGCAAATTCTGTTGGGAAGTAATGTTGAAATACAGTCTGT